>JAFDHW010000030.1 GCA_019308705.1 Deltaproteobacteria bacterium | reverse complement strand
GAAAAATTTCGCCAATGTCAGCATTCCTCAAAGAAACAGCGTGCATTTTTCAAGGACACTTCCATTGGCACTTAACCTGATTAAATCCGTATAACTATTTTATTCGGTGAAATTTTTCATGAATAATTCGGGCGAAAAACCCGAAGAAGGATCAGGTCTTGCGCACGTCGAAACCCGCTGGCGGCCGCCAGTGGATGCCGCCCTGAAAGTTGTAGCACGCAAACAGGTAAAACGTGCGGATCTGCACCTTGTTTCCCGTCAGCGGCCGGGTGCGGGTGATGGGAACCTCGATGGGGCCTTCCACCTTCTCGAACACCTCGGCCAGGCGTTTTTTGTACACCTGGGGGTGGCGGGTCACCGCGCCCACCGCGTCTTTTCCCCTCAGTTGTCCGTCCTCCCACCAGTAATCGTACACGTTGGGCCGGTTCCAGCGGTTGATGGACACGGTGTGGGGGTTTCCCGGCGCGTAGAAGGCAAGCTCGCTGGCCACCTGGTAGCGCACGCCGAACAGGAAGGTCTCCTCCGGCCGGGGCATGGCTTTTTGCATGGCGTGGGCCGCCTCGCCCAGCTCGTCCCACCCGCCCAGTTCGTACGCCGTGCGGTCGATGTCCACGGGAATGGGAAACACGAAAAACGCGGTCTGGGCCAACAGCAGGGCCGTGAGACCGTAGCTGGTGCCCAGGGCCCATTTCCACAGTTTCGGCCGTGGCCGGGGCAGGGTGGAACCAGGGCCTGGGCCAACGGGCGCGTAAAAGGCCGCGGCCAGCACCGTGGCGGTGATGTATGCGGCGCCCGGCCAGTTGCCGTACACCCGGGTGTGGAGGGAGAGCGCCACGAACAACAGCAGTACGGGCAGGGAGGTGGCCAGGGCAAAGGGCACGATCCAGTGCTTGGGCTGGTACCGCCCGCGCACCGCGGCCGCCCACGCGGCCGCCACCAGGATGAACACCAGCGGCGTCAACAGCGCGGCCTGGGAGCCCAACAGGTCCCCCAGGTACTTGACGTGCAGGGAAAACTCCTGGTTGGCTCCGCCGATGTAGGCCACGTGGCGCACGGACTGCCACCCGTGGGCCATGTTCCACCAGATGACCGGCGAGAAGAGCGCCATGCCCGCCACAAAGGCCACGTAGGGCCGGGGGCTTTTCAGACGCTTTCGAAAGTCCGGGTGGGCCAGGCCGAAGGCCAGGATGCACGGAGCGATGACCACCATGGTGTACTTGGCCAGCATGCCGAACCCGAACCACAGGCCGCAGGCCATCCAGTGCCGCCATGAGCCGTCCTCGCAGGCCCGGGCCCCGTGGTACGCCGCCGCGGCCCAGCCCAGGGCCTGGAGCCCGTCGCAGGTGGCCAGGAGGCCCCCGGCGTTGAACGCCAGCACCCCCTGGGAGAGCAGGGCCACGGCCCAGGCCGCCCGGGGCGAGAACCACCGCCAGGCCATGGCGCACATGTAGGCGCTGGCCCCGGCCATGGACAGGACCGAAGGCAGGCGCACGGCGAATTCGCTGTTGCCCAAAAGCCTGGTGAACAACCCGATGGCCCACCCCAGGAGGGGCGCCTGGTCATGGTATCCCCAGGCCAGGTGCCTGCCCCATTGCCAGTAGTTGGCCTCGTCCGGGGCCAAAAGAAAGCCCGCGGAGTATACCGCGCGGAACACGGTCCACGCGCCGATCCACAGCACCACCGCGCGCAGGTAATACCGGTCGCTCTTGGTTTCCATGCTCTGCCCAAAAAAAAAGGGGATAAGGGGCGGCCAAACCAGCAAAAGGATGGCCGGACCTTAGACCAAACCCTTGCGGCGGTCAATGCGCCGGGGTTTTGCAACAGCGGGTTTTGCCAAGAAGGAGTACCCGTTCTAAAAAGTTCGGGGGATCTCCTTTGAAGGAGATCCCCCACTCGCGCACGATCCAGCCTGATCAGGCTTCGAGAGGTGTCTGTTGCGGGCTATGAACCCAGCCCCAGGTTGAGCACCTGATACACGGAAAGAGCCAATGCCGACACCAAGCCGGTGGTAACGACCATCCGTTTTACTTTGCGCCTTACGGCCACCTTCTGGTAAGGGGCGAGCTTACCGGCGGGCACACTGGACAAAAACAGTCCATAGAAGCGATCCCTTGCCTTGTGGGCAAGGCGGTGGGCCAAAGAAACGGGGAGGCGGGACGTTCCGGCTTTCCGTCGGCTGGGGCCGCCGGTCTCCCGGGCGGGATCTTCGTTGGTGGGAAATTGAGGGGTCCAAGTGACCATTGGGCGTTTTTGGGCCTCCTTTCCACGCGGGCAGGGAGCCCGCAATCAGGGGTCGTGCTGTCTACCTACGAAGCGAAAATCGTGCCGAAAAGGGGAACTTTATGGCAAGAATTCGTAAAAAGAACGTTATTTCAACAGGTTAAACATTGCGGCGCCCCGCCCCGTCCCCTTCCGGATGCCTGTTGATAGTCGTTTTCATCTGTGTGGATCCTGATGGTATTTGCAAAGGATTCATTGGATTGTTGTGCCTATTGGTTTTTTACGCTTTTTTCGCAAGTTTATTTTTTTATGATTCGACCGTAAATTTATTGTGAAATCATAAAAAATCCTCCCCGCAGGCGGCCTTGTTGACGTTCGCCCTGATTATTTGTTAGAAAAAACATGGGGTGGCGCAGACGCCGCCGAGCGCCGGCCACCCGCCGTCCCGGATTGTCCTTTTTCGTCCGGTATCCCTTCCGCCTTCCGGGACGTCCGTACCTCCTGCCCAAAGGACCGGTCCATGGGTCCCGACAATCCTTTTTCCGACGACCTTTCCGGCCTGGACCTCTTCGAGGACCTGGGGCCGCCCTCGGCCCCGGAACCCGCGCCCGTCCCCCCGCCGCGCTCCGGCATCCTGGAGGTGCTTCACCAGGAAACCACCCTCATGGACATCTGGCGGGCCAGCCTGGTGGATTTTTTCTGCGCGGCCGGGGACGTGGCCGCCGGGGACGGGGAGCGCGGGGCCATTGCCCGCGTCGTCCGTATGCTGGACCGGCTGGATTGCATGGTGGGCCACGGCGGCGTGGTGCTCGTCCGCCACCGGGGCAGACCCCCGGGCTCCGGCGATCCCCGGGAGGCGGAGGAGGACTACACCGTGCACCTGGGTCCGCTGACCCTGGACGGCCAGGACCTTGCGGCCGTGTGCGCCCGGCTGGAGGATGGAAAAAACCTGGTACCCGTCTTCTCCCGGGCCGCCAGAAACCTGGCGGACGCCCGAATCCACTGCCTGCGCCTTTCCACCCGCGTGGCCGACCCCCGGGTGGGCAAGGCCATGGATACCGCCCTGTCCGCCCTGGCACGCTGGCTCGCCGGGGAATCCCTGTTCTCGCGCGGGGAGAAAACCGCCGGGGTCGCGGACCCCAACCTGGCCATCCTGGCCGCGGTGAACGGGCGGAAGGAAAGCGCCGTCGCCGCCCTGGCCCTGCAGGTTCAGCCCCTCCTGGACCGCTCCGGCCCCCGGGACCCCTTGGCCTCTTTCCCCTCGGCCTACGAAGCCCTGTTCGCTTTTGACAAGCTGAAGGCCGTGCTCATCCGCCCGCCCCTGGAGGTGAACAACCCCCGCTGGCTCATCCGTGTCGAGGAGGGAATGCCCCTCACGCCCCACCAGGCGCGCCTGGCCCGGCTGGCCGTCCGGCTGTGGGGGCCGGATTCCCAGAACACCGCCCGGGCCATAGACGGTCTGTGGGGCCCGGGGTACGCCTACACCCGGCCCCTGGAGGCCGCGGACCGCATCAGCCTGGCATCGGAGCTTTTGGCAGGCCTGGAGGACGCGCCGGATCCCACGGGCGAGCAGGCCTATTTCCGGGAATCCCTCATGCTGGACGTGTACACCGCGGTGGAGAGCCGCCTTTCCCGCATGCCCGACGAGATGTTTTCCGGCCTGGCCGCCGGGCCTTCCCGGGTGGGGGCCGGGAAGGGGAAAAAGGTGCGGTGGTTCCCTGCGGACAAGACCCTGGCCGGCCTGGCTCGCTTCTTTTGCCAGCGCGCCGCCACCAAGGCCAAGATCAAGGCCCTTATGCACCACAAGGCGCGGTTTTCCGGGGACGACTTCACGGCCATCGCCCGGGATTTTTCCATCACCATCCAGGACGCCAGGGACCTGGTGGAGCATCTGGAAGGCTGCTTTGACGGGCGGGGCCGCTTTGCCCGGGACTGGTTCGAATCCGCCATCCCGGCCTTTTGCCGGCATCAAGAAAAAGTCTTCGGCTTCCTCTGGTACTACCTGAAAAAGCATATCCGCCGCGGGGACCGCATCCTTCTGCTAAACGGCTTAAAGCGCATCATCGATCGTATGGACGACCGCAACGGCGCCTTAGACGTGCTTTTCGAGGACCTGGTGGCCGATCCCCGGGCCGTGGACTTTTCCCACAGGAACGCCCTCATGCTCATGAACGTGCTGGTCCGCACTTTCAACCAGGAGCTGGATGAGGACATCGAGATGACTCCCGAGGACGTGCTTTCCGTGCACGAGGGCCTGGATGCGGCCGCGTCTGCCCACGCCCGGGCCCTTTTGCGAGAGGAGCGGGAGCGGTTTTTCCACAAGGTGCGCGCCGTGCATACCCGGCTGGCCGCCGGTGGCCCGGGCGAACCGGGTATGGAGCACCTGATCCTCCTGGAGCGGGAGATGGTGATCTTCCTGGCCCTGGTCGGCGGGTCCACGGCCCGCACCGTGCTGGTGAGCGCCATGTCCGAGTACGCCGGCCCCGGCGCCGGGGTTTACGCCCGCGCCCGCGACAGGCGCACGTATTCGCTTCTGCTGACCATGGCCAGGGTGCTGTCCCGGGCCATCGCCCGGTGGAAGGATTCCGAGAGCCTGTCCTTGCTCCTGGCCCTGGAAGGCAACAACGAGGAGTTTCTGGAAGCGGCCCGGCCCCACGGCCTGGAGGGCGAGGTGGAAGAACTGTTCGCCTGCGTGCGCAGGGAAGCGGCCCGGCTGGCCAGGAACTAGGCGCCGGGAACCGGGGAGGCCTTTCTGCCCCGGCGGGCTGTTCGGGAAAGATCGAGGAGCTCGGGCAGGCGGGGTGGAGGCGCGGAGGACTTTTGGGTTAGTTCCCTGCCTTCCGCCCGGCGCGGTATTCGTTCAACAAGTCCTGGATATGGACCAACAGGTCCCTGGAATACAGCACCCCGGCCAATTCGTCCCACAGGGGGCGGGTGCGCTTCTTCATCTTGGCAAGCTCCCCGGGTTTCATTTGCACCTTTTTCACCCCGTAGGTGAACATGGCGCGGAGGTATTTTTCGTTGTCCTTGCGGACCTCGGAGTAGAAGACGGCCAAGTTGCGGCGTTTGTTGGCCGTGATCCGGGTGCGGTATTTCTCCGGAAGCGCCTCCCAGGCCTCCTGCTTCACCACGATGATGGACGGCGAATAGCGGATGCGGATGGGCAGGATGTACCGGGCCACGTTGTGGAGTTGGGCGCCCACCACCCACACCGCCGGGCCGATGGCCACGTTCAGCACGCCGCGCCGGGCGGCCCGGGAAAGTTCCGGGACGTCCAGGGGCACGGGCTCCGCGCCCAGGGCGGTGATGAGCGCCTCTTCCAGGGGGCCGCTCCACAGGGCGCACCGCGCCCCCTGCCACTGGGCCAATTCGGACATGTTCTTGTCCGTGGAGTATACCTGGTCGAAGTCCTGGTCCCCCCAGGCCAGAAGGTGGTAGCCCTTTTTTTCCAAGTACTCGGCGAACAGGGGGGCGGTCCTTTCCCGGACATAATCCACCTCCCCGTAATCATTGAACAAGAAGGGCAGGGACAAAACCTGCATCTCCGGGCACACCTGGGCCGTGCCCTGGGCCGTGAATCCGCTGCCGTCCAGGATCCCCTGCTCCATTTTGCGGATCACGTCCTCGTCGTCGCCCATGACCCCGCCCCAGTAGACCTTGATCTCCAGGTCGCCGTCGGTGGCCTCCACCATCGCGGGTGTTAAAATGCTCTGCACGTGCTGGGCCCAGCCGATGCCCTTCGGCACCACGGTAGCCATTTTCCACACAAAGGCCGGGCCGGTTTCCACGGCGGTTTCCCCCGCGCCGGCGGCGGGGCACAGGGCCAGCAGGATGACGGCGATCAGGACGGTTGTCCGGACGTAGGGCATGGCGATCCTTTTGGCGGGCTGTTTTTGCGGAAAAAGCGGAACCCAAGGAGCATATTGTAGTTTAAGCACACCACAGAACAGCCGGCTGGTCAAGTGTCCTGCAGGAAGATCTTGGCACCTGCCGCGCCATCCATGGGGTGAAGCCTTCATGGGAGCGGTTACAGGCGGTACGAGGGTATTGCCAGGCCCTTGGAACAAACCCTCCGTGGCGCTTGGCCCGGGCGGCTTTTTCCGGTTTTCTTGACAACTACGGGAAACCGGTTATGTTGGTATACGTAATACAAGTAGGAGTCCGGCTTTCTGCAATGAAAACGTGCTGTTCCCGCCTCCGGGATTTTCGGGTCCCGGGGAGGGGGGTGGGCCATGTCGCGCACGGAAGGCCCCAAAAGCAAGCGGCATTCCTTTCCACCGTCCACGGAGGTGGACCGGCTGTTCGAAGAGCTGTTCCAAAACCTTTCCGGCTCCCCCCAGCCCAGCGCCAAGCAGTCCCTCTGCAGCCCGGAAAGCCGCTTTTGCCCGGATCTGGACCTCTGGGAGGACGACGTCCGCATCACCATCAAGGCCGACCTTCCCGGCGTGGACCCCAGGGACGTGGAACTGTTCATTTCCGGTGACTACTTCACCATCTCCGGCACCCGCAGGCGCGAAAAGGCCCCCAAAAAAGGCGTGCACCACCGGGTGGAACGCGCCCACGGCCGGTTCGAGCGCACCGTGGAGCTTCCCTGCCCCGTGGACGACCGCCGGGTCAGGATACGCTACTACCGCGGCACCCTCACCGTGGTGCTGGAAAAAGCCCCCGCCACCGTGGTCAAGACCATCCGCTTCAACCTCAAGAATTAGAGCCCGTCTTAGAATTTCCCGCTGCGGAGGGTTGCAAGGGCCGAGGCCGCACCGGGCGTGTTTGCGGCGTTTTCCTTTCTGTCGTTGACAATCCCCCTTTTGCCGTGGTTCTTCCAATCATGCCCCGGCGGTTCCGCCGGGCGCACGAACCCTTTCCCCTTTGGCGGCCACCATGAACAGCGCGGAAAATTCCCGGCGCACCGGCTTCCTCGTCTTGGCGGGCGTGGCGGCCTTTTTGCTGGCGGCCACCCTGGCCGCCAGGGCCCTGGCCCTGGACCTCGCCGTAAGCGGCTGGTTTTACGACCCCGTGTCCGGCTTTTTTTTGCGCCGCGCCCAGCCCTGGGAGTTCATGTACCGGTATGGCTATCTGCCGGGCCTGGTCCTCACCATCGTGGCCGTCCTTGCCTGGGCCGCCTCTTTCCGCCTCGCGCGTCTGGCCGCCTGGCGGCCCTACATCGCGCTTTTCGCGCTCACCTCCATCATCGGCGCGGGCGTGCTGGTGAACGGGGTGTTAAAGCCCTGGTGGGGCAGGCCCCGGCCCGTGGAGGTGGAGCAGTTCGGCGGGCACTGGCAGTACCAGCCTCCGCTCTCGCCCGGAAAGATGGGAAAGGGCCATTCCTTTGCCTGCGGCCACGCCACCATGGGGTTCGTGTTCTTTGCCGTGGTCTTCTGGTGGAGAAAGAGCCGCAAGGCGGCCCTGGCGGGCGTGGCCGCCACCGTGATGCTGGGCGGGCTTTTGAGCGCCGCCCGCTTGGTGCAGGGGGCGCATTTTTTCACGGACTGCCTGTGGTCCGCGGGGCTCATGTTCCTCACCGCGGGGTCGCTCTACTGGTGGGTGTTGCGCATCCCCCAGGGGGGAGGGCTCCCGAAAATCGGGACCACGGGAAAGACGGCCCTGGCCCTGGCAGGGCTTTTGGCGGGGGGGCTCCTTTTGGTCCAGCCGGTGTACGAGGACCTGCGGGTGTACGTGGAGCGCGCGGAAAAGCCCGGCCGTCTCAAGGTGCGGATCAACCACCCCCTGGTCAGGGAGGTCGTGCGCTACCAGGAGGGGCGGCCCCAGGTTTCCGTGGTGGTGGAGGGCTTCGCCCTGCCGGGGAACGACGTTTTGGCTTACATCCGCGCTCCCCTGACCGGAGACGCCCTGGTATGCGACTACGAACTCCTCTTCCGGGGCGTGTTTCTGAAAAGGCAGGCGCGGGCCCGCGCCTATTTGCCGCCCCAATGGGAGGGGAAGGTGGGGGTGGATTTCATTATTGCCGGGGAAAAGGTCGAATAGTCGCTGGAGGAGAACTCCGGCCTTTTCCCTGGTTCCCCTTTACTTCCACTCGATCTTCGGCTTCTTGCGCAGAGGCAGGCGGTGGTAGCCCCATTTTGGGATGCCGGCCATGACCGCGCCGAACACGGCGTTTCCTTCGGGCAGGGCCAGTTTTTCCGCCAGGGGCGGCCAGTAGGTGGCCGCGGCGGTGAAGTACCCGGCCCAGCAGGTGCCCAGGCCCAGGGCGGGGGCGTAGAGCTCCAGGTAGCCCAGGGCCAGGGTGCAGGCCGCGGCCGACGGGGGAAACGCCTTGGGCGCATGGGCGACGACGAGGTGCGGCGCGTCCCTTAACACCCGGTCGTCCCCCCGGTCCCAGGAGGCCGCCACCAGGTCCATGTGCATGGCCCGCGCCTGGTCCTCCATGTGCTCCAGCATCCAGCGCATCCAGTCCACCACCATGCCCGCCAGCTGGCGCACCTTTTCCCTTTCGTGGACCACGATCCAGGAGACGGGCTGGGAATTGTGGCCCGAGGGCGCGTGGGAGGCCACCCGGATGAGCTCGGCCAAGGCATCTTTGTCCGCGGGCGCGTCCTTGAAGTTGCGCACGGACCGGCGGGAGCGGAGGAAATGCTCGGCCGCTTCCGGCGAAAGCTTCCACTCCTTGCGCACGGGCGGGCAGTCGGCCGCGGCCATGCCTTTCAAGTTGAACGCGCCCGTGGGGCACACGGCTACGCAATGGCCGCAGCGGATGCACAGCTCGCCCGCGCTCCGCACGGCCCGGGGCGTTTGGCCCTCCTTGAGGTACAGGATGCCCACCGGGCACTCGGCCGCGCACAGGCCGTCTTGGGTGCACAGGGTCTCGTCTATGGAAAGGATGCTCATGGAACTCCTGTTGGCTTAGCCCGGATTATTCATGAAAAATTTCGCCGATGTCAGCATTCCTCAAAGAAACAGCGTGCATTTTTCAAGGACCCTTCCATTGGCACTTAACCTGTTTAAATCCGTATAAATATTTTATTCGTTATTCGGCGAAATTTTTCATGAATAATTCGGGCTAGAATTTCAGCAAGCCGGGAAGGGTTGGTCGGGGCGAGAGGATTTGAACCTCCGACATCCAGCTCCCAAAGCTGGCGCGCTGCCAGACTGCGCTACGCCCCGAACGGGAAGGGGTTTTAGCACGGCCCCCCGGCCGAAGCAACCGGATCAGGGGCCTGCCGTGACCGGGGTTTCGGCCAGAAACCGCTCCACGGCCCGGGCCAGGGCCGCCGCCGCGGCGGACAGCACGGCCTCCCGGTCCTGCCCGCCGGGAACCGGCTGGGGAATCTCCACCAGCAGGGCGGGCATATCCGCTCCTTCCAGCACGGTCAGGGGCAGGCCGCCCGCGTGGACCGGCGTGTCCGGGAACGCGCGGCCTAGTTCCAAGGCCGCCACCTGGGCCAAGCGGGCGGATTCGGCCGCGTGCGCGGCCTGGAGGGCCTGCCAGGGCGTGGGAGCCGCCGCGTGTTCGGCCGCGGGCCGCCGGGTGGAGGCCGCGTCCCAGCGCCACACAAAGGCGCGGGCGGGCCCCGGCAGGCCCCGGGGCGCCGCGTGGATGGACAAAAACAAATCCGCCTTCAGGTTGTTGGCCAGGCCCGCCCTGTCCGCCGGGCCCATAAAGTAATCCTCTTCCCGGGTGAGCACCACCTGGTGCCGGCCCTGGAGAAGCCCGGCCAGGCGCCTGGCGGCCTCCAGCACGAATTCCTTTTCCCGCCCGTCCCCGAGGTCCGCCCCGGGGCGGTTGCCCCCGTGGCCGGGGTCCACCACCACCGTGGCTGCGAAAAGAGGCAGGGGCGCCGTCAGAAGGGCGAGAAGCACGAGAGCGGCTTTGTTCATGGTCGTTTCCCGAAAGCGCCCCGGCGCCGAAAGGGGCGTCGCCGGAGCCCAAAAGGCGGATTCGCCCGCGGCGGCCGGGCCTTTGGACAGGAAAATCGCGGCGTGACACGGCTCTTGACACCCGCGGGGGTTGATACTACCTTTGCCGGATTCCCGAGGACGGGCAAGCGGGGCAAAACCAGGACTACCCTGCCCGGGGAGCCATAGTCAAGGCGCTGTTCGGATCGTTTGCGCCACGGCCGTGCGAGAGTGGCGGAACTGGTAGACGCGCTGGACTTAGGATCCAGTTCTGGCGACAGAATGGGAGTTCAAGTCTCCCCTCTCGCACCAGCCGAGCCCGCGCTTTTTTGAATACGCCGGCACAGCCGGCGGACTTTTTGCGGAGTGCAATATGCAAGTAAAGGTCACCGACGAAAGCCCGGTCAAGAAGACGCTCACCGTCACGCTTCCCAAGGAGAAGGTCGCCGAGAAGGTGGAGGAAGCCTACCGGGAGCTGAAGAAGAACGCCCGGGTCAAGGGATTCCGTAAGGGCAAGGCCCCCCGTTCCGTGTTGGAGCGCATGTACAAGAACGACGTGCACACCGACGTGGTGGGCCAGCTCATCTCCGAATCCTTTGCCGACGCGTTGGCCGAGGCGGACGTAAAGATGATCGGCCAGCCGTCCATCGAGCCGCCGGAACTCAAGGAGGGCGAGGACTTCTCCTACGACGCCGTGGTGGAGATTTTGCCCGAGATCCCGGACGTGGACATCACCGGCCTTACGCTGACCAGAAACGACTACAAGGTCTCCGAGGAGGAAGTCGACAACCAGATTGAGCTTCTGCGCCGCAATATGGGGCACCTAAAGCCCCTGGAGGAGGAGCGGCCGGCCGAAAAGGGCGATTTCGTGCTCATCGACTACGAGGGCGCGGAAGGGAAGACCAACCTCCCGGAACTGGAGCGCACCGAGGATTTCACCATGGAGCTCGGCAGCGGCAAGATCCTCAAGGATTTTGACGAGCAACTGGTGGGCATGAAGCCGGGCGAGAAAAAGCGGGTCAAGGTCAGGTTCCCGGAGGACTACTCCAGCGCCAACCTGGCCGGCAAGGAGGTGGAGTTCGACGTCTACTTGAAGGAGATCCGCGAGCAGGTGCTGCCCGAAGTGAACGACGACCTGGCCAAGGACCTGGGCGAGTACGAGAGCCTGGACGCGCTGAAGGACGAGATCCGCAAAAACCTCCAGGCGGGCTATGACAAGCGCGCGGACCAGGAGGTGGAGGAGCAGATCTACCGCCAGCTCCTGGACAAGGTGGACTTCGAGGCCCCGGACGTGCTGGTGCAGAGCGAGGTGGAATCCATGGTCCAGGAGACCGAGCGGGCGCTTTCGTACCGCAACATGGGTTTCGAGGACATGGGCACCACCGAGGCCAAGCTGGCCGAGCGCTACCGCGAGACGGCCCGCAAGCAGGTGCGGCGCTACCTGCTTTTGGACAAGATCGTGGACCAGGAAGGCATCGAGCTTTCCGACGAGGTGCTCGACGAGGCGATGGAGAACATGGCCGCCAGCTTAGGCCAGCCCGTCGAGGCCATCAAGCAGTACTACCAGAGGGACCCGGAGCGCCTGGGCATGCTCAAGCACACCCTCCTGCAGAAGGAGGCGGTGAAGCGCGTCAAGGAAAAGAACGAGATAAAGATCGTAAAGCCCGAAAAGGAGGCCGCGGAAGCCGCCGGGCAAGAGGCGGAGGACGAAGCCGGATAATCCTTTTTGACGAGGCCGGGTTTGGTTCTTAGTATCTTTGCGGTACGCGCAAAATCCTTGACCAAACCAGCAAAGGAAGGTGGCAGATGCTCATCCCCATGGTCATCGAGCAGAGCAGCAGGGGCGAGAGGGCCTACGACATATACAGCCGCCTGCTCAAGGATCGGATCATTTTTCTGGGCACCGCGGTGAACGACGACGTGGCCAATCTCATCATCGCCCAGCTCCTTTTCCTGGAGTCCGAGGACCCGGACAAGGACATCAACTTCTACGTGAACTCCCCCGGGGGATCCGTCACCGCCGGGCTGGCCATCTACGACACCATGCAGTACATCAAGAG
>JAFDHW010000029.1 GCA_019308705.1 Deltaproteobacteria bacterium | reverse complement strand
TCGCCCGATTTCCGCGCTGGCCGCGTTATCGGGGCTCGGCGTACCAAAGTACGCCTTCACCCCTCTAGCCTTGCCAGCACGGAAATCAGGCTTCGTGAATAATCCGGGTTAGGCCGGGTTTTGGTTTCATGTCATTTTCCAGCAGGTTCATGACCATCCGCCTGGGGACGGCGATGTCCTCCGGGGCATGGTTTTTTCGGATGCGGCGTTCATCTTCCCGGAAGGTCACGTCCAGAACCCGGTGGAGGCTGTTCTCGATGCCCCGGCGGCTTCGCACCGCCGACGGTTTCCTGTTGCCAGCCGTTTTGGGTGTGTGCTAATGACAACGATTTTCCACGAGAAAAACGAAACCAGCGAGGACGCCGTGAACGACAATCCCATAAAGAAGGTGCTGGTGGCCAACCGGGGCGAGATCGCCGTCCGGCTCATCCGGGCCGTGCAGGAAGAAGGCATGCGCGCCGTGGCGGTGTTCGAGACCCCTGACGCGGCCAACCGCCACGTTTCCCTGGCCGACGAGGCGGTGTGGATCGGCCCCGGGCCCCGGCAGGACTACCTGGACATCGACCGCATCATCTGGGCGGCCCAAAAAAGCGGCTGCCAAGCCGTACACCCGGGCTACGGGTTTTTGGCGGAAAACCCGCTTTTGCCCGCGGCCTGCGAGGAAGCGGGCCTCTTTTTCGTGGGGCCGCCCGCCAAGAGCATCAAGGACCTGGGAGACAAGACCACCGCCCGCCGCCTGGCCGTGGAAGCCGGGCTGCCCCTCATCCCGGGAAGCCCCGTCCTGCCCCCGGGCGAAGAGGGGGTGGCCGCGGCCCTGACCTTTGCCGGAAAGCACGGCTTTCCGGTGATGATCAAGGCCGTGGCCGGGGGCGGCGGCAGGGGCATCCGCCGCGTGGACGACGAAAAGGAACTCCCCGCCCAGATCCGCTTGGCCGAGGCCGAGGCCGAGTCCTCCTTCGGCGACGGCCGGCTGTACCTGGAAAAGGCCCTGGACAAGCCCCGCCACGTGGAGGTGCAGGTTTTGGGCGACACGTCTGGCAACGTCATCCACCTCGGCGCCAGGAACTGTTCCATCCAGCGCCGCCATCAGAAGCTGGTGGAGGTGGCCCCCAGCCTGCTTTCCCCCGAGGCCGAGGAGAAGATCTGCGCCGCGGCGGTCACCTACGCCAGGCACCTGGGCTACGTGAACGCCGGCACGGTGGAGTTTCTGGTGGACGCGGACGAGAACTTTTACTTCTTGGAGATCAACACCCGGCTGCAGGTGGAGCACACGGTCACCGAGGCGGTGTGCGGCATCGACATCGTGCGCCGGATGCTCCGCATCGCGGGGGGAAAGCCCCTGGACATCGACCAACAGGACGTGTTCTGCCGGGGGTACGCCATCGAGATGCGCATCAACGCCGAGGACCCCAAGAAGGACTTCTTCCCTGAATCCGGCAAGACCGTGGCCGTGTACAATTCCCCGGGCGGCCCGGGCATCCGCCTGGACGGCATGGTGTACCAGGGGTACCGCATCCCCACGGAGTACGACTCGCTTCTGGTGAAGCTCACCGTGTACGGGTTCCGCTGGGAGGAGGCGGTTTCCCGCCTTTCCCGGGCGCTCAAGAACTTCCGCATCGTGGGGCCCAAGACCACCATCCCGTTCTACCGGGCCCTGGTGTCCGAGCCGGAGTTCGTCGCCCGCCGGTTCGACACGGGCTACATCGACCGGCACCCCGAGCTTTTCAGCTACCGCGAACAGGAGCGGGAGGAAGCCCGCATCGCCCGGCTATTGGCCGCCATCCACCACCACCGGAAAAACCCCTTTGCTTTCTGACGAGCGAGGTTTTCGATAATGTCCGTCCGCATACCCCCCAATACGCCGGTAAAGGAAGTCCTGGCCGTCCTGCGAGGGACCAAGGGCTACTTTGTCACCAACACCGCCCGGGACCTGTCCCAGTCGGATTTCAAGAACCGCATCCTGGCCCACACGGACCTCTTGGTGGCCGGGGAGCGCGACGCCGCGGGCTACTTCTCCCTGGAGATCACCGGCGGGGCTTCGGTCCACGTGGACATGCTCCGAAAGCAGATCAATCCCTTCGAGCGACTGGAGCTTTTGCGCAGGCGCATGCCCAACACCATGTTCCAGACGCTGTGCCGGGGCGTGAACCTGTTCGGGTACCGGCCTTACCCGGAAAACGTCATCCGGCTCACGGTGCGCGAGTTCGCCAAGACCGTGGACGTGTGGCGGGTGTTCGACTTTTTGAACCACGTGGACAACATGATCCCCGTGTTCGAGGAGGTCGCCGCCGCGGGCAAGATCCTGGAGCCCACGGTGTGCTTTTCCACCGGCGAAGAGCACACGGACGAGTACTACGTGTCCAAGGTGGAGGAGATCATCGAGGTCTGCGGCGAGGACATCATCCTGGCTGTGAAGAACCACTCCGGCCTGGGAACGCCCGGGCGTATCCACCGGCTCGTCGACGCCATCCTCCAGCGTTTTCCCGATCTGGTGGTCCACTACCACGGCCACAACACGGATGGGAACGACGTGGGCCGGATAGCCGCGGCGGTTACGGCCGGGGCCAAGATCGTGGACGCCGCGGACCACGCCATGACCGGGTTCTTCGGCCCGCCGCCCATCCTCACCGTGCTCTCGGTGCTGGAGAGCATGGGGCATACGGCCGTGGGCATCGACCAGGATGCGGTCATCGCCACCAGCGACAAGCTGAAAAAGGAGCGCCCGGCCTACGCGGCTTTCGAAAGCCAGTTCAAGGGGTTCGACCCCACGGTGCACATCCACAAGCTGCCCGGCGGGGCCATGGGCTCCTCCTTCGAGCAGGCGGTCAAGGGTGGGTTTCTGGACCGGATGCCCGAAATTTTGACCAAGGAGCTTCCCCGGGTGCACAAGGAACTGGGCAACTTCTGGAGCGTGACCCCGGGCTCCCAGATTTTGTGGACCACCGCCGTGACCCACACGCTTTCGGGCAAGCGCTACGTCAACGCCTCCGAGGACTTGAAGCGCCTGCTGCTCCTGCGCTACGGGCCGTTTCCCTTTTACCGGCCGTCCGACGAGATCTACGAGGCCGTGTTCGGCCCGGGCTGGAAGAAGGTGCTCGAAAACGAACAAGGCATGGAGGCCCGGGAGGCCACGGACGTGGAGCAGGAGCGCAAGAACCTGGAAGACGCGCTTCTGCGGCCCGTGTCCGACCAGGAGCTGGTCCTCTACCTCCAGCACCCCCGGGACGCCGTGGACTTTTTCAAGTTCGAGGAGGAGTACGGCAAGACCTGGGTGCTGCCGCCCTCGGTGTGGTTCCGCCAGGGAGGGTTCGATGCCGGGGAAACCCTTTCCTTCACCGACTACACGGGCAAGATGCACCAGGTCATCTTCTCCGCCTCCCAGGCCCTCGAGGACGGCGGCCAGCTCACCCACCTCTATGTGGACCACCACCTGGAGCCCTTCTACCACCAGCCCCCCACACCCAAGGGAGGCGGCGAGGAAAAAAAAGAATTCTCCGCCGACCAGATCCGCTCCCTGGCGGAAATGGGCGAGGTGCGCGCTCCCATGACCGGCGTGGTGGCTTCCGTGTCCGTGTCCACGGGCGACCAGGTGGACGAGGGCGATACCCTTTTGGTCCTGGAGGCCATGAAGATGTTGAACTCCCTGGACTCGGCCATCGCGGGCACCGTGGAGGAGGTCCAGGTGTCCGAGGGCCAGGAGGTGGTCCAGGGCGACCTTTTGGTGCGGGTGAAGCCGCTCCGCAAAAAGAGCGGATGAGGAAGGTATGAACAAACGCCATCCGCGCGGCCGCGGCGCTGGTTGCGGCGGCGGCCGCCTCGGGCTGTTGCCCGGGCATCACGGGTAGAAGCGCGTCACGAACGGACGCCCGTGGCGTTTCTGTCCCCACCAAGGCCGCAAGGGTTTTGAAAAAGGGTCCTGCAGGCCATATATTGGATCAGTGTCCGGTCGGCGGACGCCGCTGCCTTCCGCCAGCCCCCTGAGGGAAGGGTTTCCTTGCTCTTACGTTCCCTCCGCCCGGAGGGACCACCCGAAGGAGGGCCCCATGGCCAGGATCGTGAAGGGATTCCCCGCCACCAGCCAGGACGACTACCAACTCAACGTCACCAACATCATCCGCCACGGCGTGCGCAACTTCGGCCGCCAAGAGATCGCCAGCAGAAAGCACGACGGCAGCGTGTTCCGCTACACCTATGCCGACGCCTACGAGCGTATGCAGCGCCTTGCCAACGGGCTTTCCTCCATCGGCGTGAACGTGGGCGACCGGGTGGGCGTGCTGGCCTGGAACACCCACGAGAACTACGAAATCTACTTTGCCGTGCCCGGCATGGGCGCGGTGATGCTCCTCTTGAACCTTCGGCTCACCCCCCAGGACCTGGCCTACGTGATCAACCATTCCCAGGCCCGGTTCATCGTCGTGGACCAGACGCTTCTCAAGCTGGCCGAGGCCGTGGCCCCCCACTGCGCCAAGGTGGAGGCCTTCATCGTCATTCCCATGGGCGGCCAGGACGTGGGGCGGATCGAGACCAGCCTGAAGAACGTCCACTCCTACGAGGAACTCATCGAAAAGGGCGACCCCGCCTTCCACTGGCCGGTGATGGACGAGACCTCGGCCTACGCGGCCTGCTACACCACGGGCACCACGGGCCGGCCCAAGGGTGTGTACTACTCCCACCGCGACGTGTATCTCCATTCCATGGCCATCGGGCTGAACTCGGACATCACCACCGCGGACACCTACTGCCAGATCGTGCCCATGTTCCACGCCCTTGGCTGGGGGCTTTCCCAGGCGGCCACCCTGGTGGGGGCCAGGCTGGTGTTCTCCGGCATGTACACCCTGGACACCCTGGAGGGCCTGTCCAAGCTCATCGTGGACGAGAAGATCACGGTTTCCGCGGGCGCACCGGCCATCTTCATGCCCCTTTTGGAGTACATCAAGGGCCTGGACCAAAAGCCGAACCTGACCGGCGCGCGGTTCCTCTCCGGCGCGTCCGAGCCGCCGGTATCCATGATGAAGGGTTTCGCCGAGCTCACCGGCGTGGAGATCGTCCACGCCTACGGGGCCACGGAAACCACGCCCCTGGTGTCCATCAACCGCATCATGCCCTGGCTGGACAAGGAGCTTAGCGAGGACGAGAAGTGGCAGCTCCGGAAAAAGCAGGGGTACATCGTGTCCGGCCTGGACGTGAAGATCGTGGACCCCGATGGCAACGAGGCCCCCTTCGACGGCAAGACCGCCGGGGAGATCCTGTTCCGCGGCCCGTGGATCACGGCCCGGTACCACGATGCGCCCGGCTCCGAAACCCAGTTTACCGAGGACGGGTACTGGAAGAGCGGCGACGTGGGCACCATCGACGAGAATGGCTACCTGAAGCTTACCGACCGGCTGAAAGACGTGATCAAGTCGGGAGGAGAGTGGATCAGCTCTGTGGACATGGAAAACGAGCTGGTGGGCCACCCCGCGGTGCTGGAAGCCGCGGTGGTGGGCGTGCCCCACCCCAAATGGGAAGAAAGGCCCTTGGCTATGGTGCGCCTGCGGGAGGGCGCCCGGGCCACGGCCGACGAACTGCGGGAGCATTTGTCCAAGATCTTTGCCAAGTGGCAGCTTCCCGACGAAATCCTCTTCGTGGAGGAGATCCCCAAGACGTCCGTGGGCAAGATCAACAAGAAGGAGATCCGCCACGAATACGCGGGCATCTACAAAAAGGGGTCCGAATAAGCGTGCCGGGGTTGACTTTTCCGCCCGCAAGGGGCCAATTGAAGGCCGATTGGACCCTCGCTGCCGGCGGAAGAGATGCTCACGGAAACGGAAAAAAAGGTGGTGGCCGCCCTCCAGGGGGACATGCCCGTGGAGCCACGGCCCTACAGGACGCTCGCCAAGCAGGCGGGAATTACCGAGGACGCGTTCATCGCCGTGGTGGCGGACTTGGCGAAACGGGGCGTCATCCGCCGGTTCGGGGCCACCCTGAAGCACCAGAACTCCGGTTTCACGGCCAACGCCATGGCCGCCTGGCAGGTGGACGACGCCCGGGCCGACGAGCTGGGCAGGCTCTTCGCCTCCTTTGATGAGGTGTCCCACTGCTACCGCCGCCTCCCGGCCGAAACCTGGCCCTACACCCTGTACACCATGATCCACGCCACCTCGGAGCAGGGCGTGCGCGAAACCGCCCGCCGCATGGCCGAGCAGGCCGGGGTTTCGGACTACGTCCTGCTGTTCTCCGTCCAGGAGCTCAAGAAAACCAGCATGGAATACTTCCCTTCCGACGAGGATGACTGATCCCTCCCCCGGGCCACGGGTGCTGGCGGTCCAGCCGTTCATCCACGACTTCGCCGCCTACGATTTCTGGGCCAGGCCCCTGGGCCTGTTGTCTTTGGTTTCCCTGCTCGAAAGCCTGGGGTGCCGAACCGCGTATTACGACTGCCTGGACGCCGCCGGCCGGGCGGAGAAAAATCGGGCCCGCATGGGCCGGGGCGCCTATGCCAAGACGCCCATAACCAAACCGCCGGGCCTTTCCGACGTGGACCGGACCTATTCCCGCTACGGGGTTCCGCCCGAGCGGTTCGCCGCGGACCTCGCCGCCATGGAGCCGCCGGACTGCGTGCTGGTGACCTGTCTCATGGCCTACTGGTACCCCGGCGCGGCCGAGGCCGTCCGCATCCTCAAGCAGGCCTTTCCCGATGTGCCCGTGCTTTTGGGGGGCGTGTACCCCGCCCTGTGGCCGGACCACGCGGCCACCCTGGGCGCGGACCACGTGGTCTGCTCCACCAGGATGGAGGACGCCGTGGACGCGGTGGCCCGGGCCACGGGCTGGAGCCCCCCCGCCGGGGAGCTTCCCGCCTTTCCACGGCCGGCCGTCCCGGAAAGCCCTTCCCCGGTCTTCGTGCCCCTGCTCACCTCCCTGGGGTGCCCGAACCGGTGCGCCTACTGCGCCTCGCACAGGCTCCAGCCCGAAACCACCCGGGCAAAGCCGGCCGAAGTGGCGGAAGAGATCCTGCATTGGCGGGACAAGGGGGTGGCCGACTTCGCCTTCTACGACGACGCCCTCCTGGCGGACGCGGATAACCACCTGAAAGAAATTTTGGAAAGGGTGGTCGCGGCGGGCGGCGGGGTGCGGTTCCACACGCCCAACGCCCTGCACGTGCAATGGCTGTCGCCCGGGCTGGCGCGGCTCATGGCAAGGGCGGGTTTTCACACCGTGCGCCTGGGTCTGGAAACGGCCGCCTCCCGCAAGGGGCTGGACGACAAGGTGGCCGAAGGCCAGTTTTTGCGGGCGGCCGCCGCGCTGAGGGAGGCGGGTTTCGGCCCGGACCGCGCAGGGGCCTACCTTCTGGCCGGTCTGCCGGGTCAGGAGGACGAGGAACTGCATGACTCCATCCGGGCGGTGGCCGCCGAAGGCCTGACCCCCATCTGCGCCTGGTATTCCCCCATCCCCGGCACGGGCCTGTGGGAGGCGGCCAGGCGGTCCTCCCGCTACGACCTCGCCGCCGACCCCATCTTCACCAACAACGCCGTTTTGCCGTGTTCCAAAAAGCCTTTTGACTGGAGCCGTATCACCGGGCTCAAGGAATTCATCCAGAGCGCCCGTACGGCCCGGAAACGCACATGACGCCGCTGCTCCGGCAAGGCGGATGCGAAGGTTCCCGAACGGGAATTTTTGGAAGGGATTGGGAAAGCCTACCCGGCCTTTTCCACCCGGTTTCTTCCGTTTTTCTTGGCCAGGTAGAGGGCCTTGTCCGCGGCGTTGATGGCGGCGTGGATGTCGGCCCCGTGGTCCGGGAACACGGCCACGCCGGCGGAGACGGTGGCGGAACGGTGCTGGCCGCCGATCTTGAGGAAGAGTTCCTTGGCCACCTGCCGGCGGATCTCCTCGGCGCGGGAGAAGGTGTTTTGCAGGTCCGCGCCCGGAAGGATGAGGACGAACTCCTCGCCGCCGTAGCGGCAGGCCACGTCGCCGGCGCGCACGCTGTTGGCGAGCAGAAGGCCCAGCTTGCGCAGGAGGAAATCCCCGGCCTCGTGGCCAAAGGAGTCGTTGAAGTCCTTGAAGCGGTCCACGTCCAGCATGACGATGCCCACGGCGCCGTCGTTGCGGAGCGCCCGGGAGGCTTCCCGGATCAGGGTCTCCTCCATGTACCGGCGGTTGAACAGGCCGGTTAAGGGATCGCGCACGGAGAGTCCCTGCAGGCGGTCGCGCAGGCGGATGTTGGACACGGCCAGGGCGGTGTGGTCCGCCACGGTGACGGCCATGCGGGGCATGATTTCCAGCCGGCGGGCCGCCTGGCCGGGAGTGAACTTCTCCTCGGACAGGTCAAAGGAGAAGTTCAGCACTCCCAGCACCTCGCCGTGGGCGGCCAGGGGCACGCACACCGTCGCCATGCCCGGCCCGCGCACATCGTGCGCGCAAAGCTTTTCCTCTCCGGGCTTGGCCACCAGGGGGGCCTTTTCCTGCAGGCACGGGCAGTCCTCCGCCAAAAACCCTTCCGGCGCAGGAGCCTCGGCCGGCCACCACGTGGAGGGGATAAACCTCTCCCCGTTTCCCGCGGTCCAGAAAAAGGCCCCCCGGCCGTCGGAGAACAGGTCTTTGGCCGCGTTCGCGGCAAGGGACAGGGCCTCCTTTTCCGAGGCGGCGGCCTGGAGGTCGTCGGACAGGGAGTTCAACCGCGCCATGCGGCGGTTGTTTTCCTCCAGCTCGCCCACCCAGCGGGTGAGCCGGGCGTTGGCCGCGGCAAGCTCGTTTTCCGCGGCCTTTCTCAGGGCGTTTTCCGACTCTAATCGCTCGTTCTTCTCCGCCAGCTCGGCGGTGCGCGCCTTCACCTTGGCGTCCAGTTCCTCGATGGAGGCCCTGAGCCGCGCCACCATGGCGTTGAAGGTGCAGGAAAGCCGTCCGATCTCGTCGTCTTCGGCCACGTCGCAGGTAGCGTCTATGTCGCCCTTTTCCACCTGCCGGGCCACGTCGGAAAGCCTGCGGATGGGGGAGATCAGCCTGCCGATGATCACCCACGCGGCCAAGAGCACCACCAGGGCCAGGAGCACGGTCAACGCGGCCATGGTTGCCCACAGCGCACCCAGGTCCCCTGCGATCTCCTCCGAATCCACCCAGGCGGCGGCGTACCAATCTTCGCCGGAAAGGGCCCGCACCCAGGCGGCGCGCCTGCGGCCGTCCACGGTGAAAAAGAGTTCCCGGGGGTACTGGGCGGAGCGCACCAGGTCCTCGGCCAGGGGGTTTCCCGTGTCCGTGTTTTTGGAGGAAAGCAGGGACTGGACGCCCTGTTTTGCCGACGCCGGGGAAAGGACCTCGCCCTGTCCGTTGAACACGAACACCTTGCCCGTGTTGCAGAAGCGCATGTCCTCCAGCAGGCCGGAAAGCACGGCCGGGTCCCGGCCCGCCGTACGCACGGCCTTGTCCACGGAATCCAGGACCAGGCCGATGGTCCGGCTTTCGTTTTCCCACAGGGCGCTTTTGATCTGCGGCAGGACCAGCAGGTACAAAAGCACGCCGTAGGCCGCCACCACGGCCGCAACCGCCAGAAAGAGCTTTTTGAACAGGCCGGAAAATGCGGGCACGGCACCTCGTCCGGATGCGGGCGGATAAAGGTTACAGTCTTTCGGCCAGCCACCTCGCCATGGACAGGATGGTGAGGGTGGGCGGCCGGCCCGGGGAGCGGGGAAAGGCCGAGGCGTCGCATACGTAAAGGCCCCTCGCCCCGCGCACTTGAAGGTTTTCGTCGCACACCTCGCCGATGGCGGCGGTGCCCCCGGGATGCCCGCCGATGTCCCTGGCCACGGTGATGGTGGCCGGGTCCACCCCCGCTTTCTCCATGATGCGTAAACAGGCGCCGGTACCCCGTTCGAACAGGTCGCGGTCCCGCTTGCCATAGGGCTTGTCGATCCTGCCGTTGTCCAGGATGCGGCCCGAGGGCTCGTCTCCGATCTTGGTGAACATGCCCACCACCCGGCTCATGTGCACGGACCGGAAAAGCGCCCGGAAGCTCTCCAGTCGGGTGAGCTGGGCCGCCAGCACCGGCGCGGCCCCCACCGTGGACACCAGGAAGCCCTCGTCCGCGAAGTCCTCGCAGGCGAAGGAAAAAGTGGTTTCCTTCCAGGTGCCCTTTTCCTTGCCCACGCCCATGACCACGTTCATGGGGTCGATGAAGAACCGGCTGCCCGCCCGGGAAAATCCCGAACGCCGCAGGATGAGCGGCGTGCCCAGTCCTCCCGCGGCCAGCACCACGGTCCGGGCACGCACCTCGCGGACTCCGTGGCGGTTTCTGCCCAGGCGCACGCCCGCGGCCCTGCCGTTTTCCACGATCACCGATTCCACCGGCGCCTTGGGATACGCCACGGCCCCCTTTTCCACGGCCTGGTCCACCATGCGCCGGGCGGTCCACTTGGCGTCGCGCTTGCACCCCAGCATGCAGGAGTCGCAGGTGGGAAGACATTTTTCCGCGTCGATGAACTTGTTCTGAGGCCGCAAGGGCATGCCCAGGGCGTCGGCGGCCTCCAGCAGCCGCTGGGTGCCGGTCCATCCCTTGGTGTGGGACTCGGGCAGGGGCTTTACCCCGATTTCCTCCTTGATGGCGGCCACGTGGGGGGCGAGATCCATGCCCAGGTCCGCCAGCCAGGCGGGCGGATCGTAGGCGTTTCCGTTGAACACCACCGAGGAGCCGCCCACGGTGACGCCCCGGCCCATGATCCCGCCCTGGATGGTGCGGGCCAGGCGGGTGACCGTGCCCATGGACGCCCGGCTGCCGATGAGCCGTTCGTGGCGCGGCCCCCGCTCCAGGAGCACCACCGGGACGTTTCTTGCCGAAAGCTCCCGGGCCAGGCACGCTCCTCCCGGCCCGGTGCCCACCACCGCCACTTGGGTTTCCAGGCGTTGCACGGTATCCTCCCCTCGTCCGGGTTACGGGCCATAGGCCCGTTTCGTGATCCGTTTCCTTGTCCATCGTGCCGGGCGGGCGTGTATCATGGTGTACTAGAAGAAGCCGGCAAATTCCAGGAAAACAATGCCCGCCGAAAACGCCAGGGGATTTACGGGCGGTCAGGGGATGATTTTCGGCTCTACAAACGGGGGTTAATTTGATAGGCTCCCCTTTCCTGGCGGTTTTCCCGGGACAAGCCCTTGGCCCCCGGGGTTTTTATACCTTTGCTGCAAAGATGAAACCGGATGCTTCCCTGGATCCCGGCGGCGGTTTGCGCGTACGTTCTCCTTTCTTTGGCGGGGGCCGTCGCCTTGCACCGGCTGCCGCGCGAGCCGGTGCGCGACGCGCCCGGGTGGGGATGCGTCCAGGACCTGGTCATTCCCGCGGCGGGCAAGGGATACCTGGAACTGTGGAGGGTGATCCCGGAGAAGCCTTTGCCCTTGACGGCGGTGTTCGTCCACGGGCTCACCCGGAACCGGGACATGATGACGCCCCGGGCGCGGGTGTTCGGGGCGCTTGGGGCCACCACGGTCATGGCCTCGGCCCGGGACCACGGCGGTTCCTCGCCCCACGCGTTGATGGACGTGAACCGGCTGGCCGAGGACGTGGACACCGTGGTCTCCTGGGTGGGCGAGCCGGTCATCCTCTACGGCCACTCCGCGGGAGCGGGGGCGGCTATGCTCTTTGCCTCCCGCAGGCCGGACATGGTGCGGGCCCTGGTCCTGGAGAGCGCCTACCCCTATCCCTGGCGGGCGTTTGTCCGGTTCATGGCGTCCACCAACCCCGTGGCGGGCCGGGTCTTCGGCCCGGGCGTCGTGGCCTGGATGGAAATCCTTCACCAGGGGAGCCTGGCGCGGTCCAGCCCCTTGCGCCTGGCCGGGGAGCTTTCCATGCCCGTTCTGCTCATCCACGGGGACGAGGACGAGAAGTTTCCCCTTTCCTGGGCAAGGAGGCTTAAACGGGCGTTTCCCCGCGCCTGCTTGTTCGTGGCCAGGGGCGCGGGCCACGCGGACTGCCCCCGGGCCCCTGGCTACGAGGCGGCGGTGCGGTCGTTTTTGGCCGACGCCGTGGGCCTGGGAAAAGGCTTCGAGACGCCCGCCATCCACTGAACCGCGGCCGGCGCGGGCCGCAAGGAGCGTGAAAGGCAAGCCATGGAAGGCGTATCCGTTTTGTCCCTTCTGGTCATCGCCCTGGTGGCGGCGGTTTCCTACCTTTTGGCTGGAACGTTGGCCTGGCTCG
>JAFDHW010000451.1 GCA_019308705.1 Deltaproteobacteria bacterium | reverse complement strand
AATTTTGCCCGAGATCGAATTTTTCTTTAGTTTCAATCCGTTGGAGCTGTTTTTTGGGTCTTGCGCCAAAGACGGTCTGATTATTGGAGGAATTCTGCCATTCGGGCAAAATTGCTCATGAATAATCCGGGTTATACGGCCGGCGTCACCGCGGGGCAAACGGGTTTTGGGGGACCGTTGGGGCCGGGTTTGATTTTGCCCGGATCCTTTCCTATTTTATGGTACAGCCCCATGGAGGCGGCTTTGCCCCGGAAACGGTTCAACGTGGTGTACACCGGCGCAAAGGTCCAGGGCAGGTTTTTCCGGGACCTGGCCGCACGGTACAAGGCCCGGAGAAACTCCTCCCTTCCCAGGAAAAACACCGTGGTCCTGGCCAACGTGGACTACCCCGCCGCAGCGGCGGCCGCCCGCCGGCTGGAACGTGCGGGCGGCGGCTGGAGGATCGAGCAGATGCCTGTGCCAAACGCCCCTCCAAAGGCTCCCCCTCCCCTGCCCAACGATCCCGGAAGCCGGCCCGTGGCGCTGGCCCTTGAGCCCGCCCACCCGGACGTGCACCATTCCCCCCGCACCGTCCGCAGGCTGGACAAAGGGAAGGCGGGCTTAGCCGTCCACCTTGTGGACCTTCCGGAAATCCTTTTCGAGGACCTTCGGCTGGTGAGCGTGGTTTCCGACGGTTTGCCGGCGAACAGCGTGCTCAAGATGCTGCTCATCCTCCAGGGGCGGCCGAGGCCCCTGGCCGTGCGGGCGGACGCCATCCGGTACGCGGATTTTAAGGAGACCGCCCAGGGCAGGCTGGCCGACTCGCTCCGTGCCTTTGTGGCCTTTCTGTGCGGGCAGAAGGCGGGCCTGGCCATGGACGCCGGCACCCGGGATTTTGTCTCCGGGGGCCGGGCGCCGGCGGCCGGGAATGTGTTGGAACACGCCACGTCCCTTTTCCACGCCCTGGACCAGCCCAAGGAGGCTTCCCAGGCAAAAGGCGGAGCAGGGGGCACGGCCACGGAGGCTCCGCCTCCCGTGCGGGAGGCTCCCGCGGCGCAGCCTCCGGCGGCGGCCCTTGCGGGCGCCCGGGCGCGGGCGGCGGCCGGCGTCCAGACCCTGTTGTGGATGGCGGCCCAGGGGGTGGCGCTCTACTTTTTCCTCACCCGGGCGCTGTACTTTGCCTTGCCAGAACTGGACCCTGCGGAGGTTCCCCCCTGGTTCCCGGCCGTGGCAGGGGCGATGGCCCTTGGCCTGGCGTTTTCGAACACGCTTCTGGCCGTGCCCGCCCGGAGGGGCCAGACCATGGGCCAGTGGCTGGCGGGCATCCGGGTGGTTCCGGCCCGTGGCGGCCCGCTGGATAACCGGGCCTGGGCGCTGCGGGCCGCCGCCAGCCTGGCCACGGCCGCGACCTTCGTGACCGCGCCGCTGTGGCTTACGTTTTCCGCCCGTGGAAACAGCCTGGCGGACCGGTTGTCCGGCACCTTGCAGGCCGCCGGGGAAAGCACGCCCCATCCCCTGTGGCAGGCCGTTCCCGCCATGGCCCTGGCCGCGGCGCTTGGGCTGCTCTTTTACGGGAGGGATCTTTTCGCCCTGTTGCCCCCGTGGGTATGGGCCTTTGCTGCCGGAGTGGCCGCCTGGGCGTTTTTGATCTACGGGTTCAGGGCCGTAAAAAGGCTGCGGCCCTAGCACGGCCCGGGAAACGGCTGCGGGCCGGTTTCGGCGGGGTTGGCGCCCTCCGGAAAAGCCTTGACCGGCCCGGGCCGCTTTGCTACAAATGACCCTCTTCTCTGGATGGGGATGTAGCTCAGATGGGAGAGCGCGGCGTTCGCAACGCCGAGGCCAGGGGTTCGAGTCCCCTCATCTCCACCAACTTCCAGGCTTGCAAAGGCCATGGACACGGTTGTGAATTGACCGCAGATCAGGATATGTTACAACAAATAACCAGAATAGCATAGCTGCTTTTCGGTGATGAGCAATGATATGGAAAATTTTTATAGGTTGGGCAATAGTAGCTATCATCGTAGCTTTATATTTAACCGCTAAAGATTATGATAACTGGTAAGAAAAGAGGTGTCGAATTGGCTGTCAACCCCTAAAAAAGGTTTGCGAACCGGAGCGTGCTATAAATATTGTTTAACCCGGATTATTCATGAGCAATTTTGCCCGAGATCGAATTTTTCGTTAGTTTCAATCCGTTGGTGCTGTTTTTCGGGTCTTGCGCCAAAGACGGTCTGATTATTTAAGGAATGCTGCCATTCGGGCAAAATTCCTCCCCCTTCGGGCTCGCCCGATTTCCGCGCTGGCCGCGTTATCGGGGCTCGGCGTACCAAAGTACGCCTTCACCCCTCTAGCCTTG
>JAFDHW010000028.1 GCA_019308705.1 Deltaproteobacteria bacterium | reverse complement strand
CTCCATGGTGGCCGCGGTGCTCACCGCCGGCGGCCTGGACCCCACGGTGGTCATCGGCGGAAAGCTCAAGGGGATGGGCACCAACGCCTTTCTGGGCAAGGGCGACTTCCTGGTGGCCGAGGCCGATGAAAGCGACGGATCGTTTCTGAAAATGTCGCCCGCCGTGGCCGTGGTCACCAACATCGACCTGGAGCATCTGGACCACTACCGCGACCTGGCCCACATCACGGACTGTTTTGCCAGGTTCGTGGACCGGGTGCCCTTCTACGGGGTCTCCATCGTGTGCCTCGACTCCCCGGCCGTGGCGGACCTTTTGCCCCGGGTCAACCGCCGGTGCCTCACCTACGGGCTTTCCGCCCAGGCCGACTTCCGGGCCGTGGAGGTCCGGACGGACCGGTTCTCCACCAGCTTCGGCGTGCTTTCCGGCGGCAGGAACCTGGGCCGGGTGACCCTGAACCTGCCCGGCCGCCACAACGTGCACAACGCCCTGGCCGCCGTGGCCGTCGGCTGCGAGCTGGGGGTGGATTTCTCCAAAACCGCCGAAGCCTTGAAGAACCTGGAAGGCGTGCACCGGCGGCTGGAGATCCGGGGCGAGAAGAACGGGGTGACCGTGGTGGACGACTACGGCCACCATCCCACGGAGATCGCCGCCACCCTCCAGACCCTGCGGGAATGCTGGCCCGACCGGCGCATGGTGGTGGCGTTCCAACCCCACCGCTACACCCGTACCGCGGCGCTGTTCGAGGACTTTTCCCGGTCCTTCTACCAGGCCGATGAGGTGGTGATCCTGCCTGTCTACCCCGCGGGCGAGGCGCCCATCCCGGGCATCGACGCGGTTTCCCTGTGCAAGGCCGTGGCCGCCAGGGGCCACAAGGCCGCCTTCTGCGTGCGGGACTTCGACGAGGCCCTGGCCCATTTGCGGGAGCGGGTGGGGGAAAACGCGGTGCTGTTGACCCTGGGCGCGGGAAACGTCCACGAACTGTGCCCCCGGTTTCTGGAGGACGCATGAAGACCGGGCTGTCCAAAGAGGCCGGGAAATGGCTCGCCGCCCGGTTCGGGCCGGACGCCAGGTTTTCCGAGCCCATGGCCGCCTACACCGCCCTGGGAGTGGGCGGGCCCGCGGACGCCCTGGTGACCGTGGCGGATGACAAGGCCCTGGCCGATCTCCTGGCCGGGTGCAAAAAGCGGGGCTTGCCCCTGCATTTCCTGGGCGGCGGCACCAACCTCCTGGTGGCCGACGCCGGAGTCCGGGGCGTGGTGGCCCGGCTGGGCCAAGGGTTTTCCCGGCTGGTTATTTGCAAGACCCCCTCCGGGACGCTGCTTTCCGCCGGGGCGGCCGCGCCCCTCGCCCGGGCCGTGTCCCGGGCGGTGGCCCGGGGGTTTTCCGGCATGCTGTTCGCCGCGGGCATTCCCGGCACCGTGGGCGGGGCCGTGGCGGGCAACGCGGGTACCGCCGAAGGGGGGGTGCAGGACGCGCTGCGCGACTTTTCCGCGGTCACCTGGGACGGCAAGCGCAGGAGGCTTTCCGCCCGCCGGGTGCAGTGGGCCTACCGCAGCCTTTGCCCGGCGCCGGGCGATCCGGGATGGGCGGTGATCACCCGGGCGCGGTTCGCCCTTTCCCCCGGAGACCCGGCCGCGCTCGCCAAAAAGCTTGACCAGACCCTGGCCGGGCGCAAAAAAGTCCAGCCCGCGGGAGTGAGAAGCGCAGGCTCGTTCTTCAAAAACCCGGAAAACGGCCGCCCCGCGGGCATGCTCATCGACCGGGCAGGATGCAAGGGCCTTTGCCTGGGCGGCGCGGCGGTTTCGGATGTGCACGCCAACTTCCTGGTGAACAAGGGCAGGGCCACCGCCGCGGATTTTCTGGGACTGGCGGACATGGTGAAGGAAAAGGTGTTTGCCGCGTTTGGAATCGAACTGGTTCCGGAGGTGAGGATCCTTGGCGCGTAGACGGACGAAAACCAACCGCTACAAGAAGCCGGCGTCCCATCGGCGGGGCAGGCTCGCCGCCCTGTGTCGCGCCGCGGCCGTGTGCGGCGGGTTCCTGGTCCTGTTCTCGGTCACGGGGTACGCGTTTTTGTGGATGTACGACACCGCAGTGCACGCCTCCTGCTTCACGGCCAGGTCCGTGGAGGTTTCCGGCAACGTCCGGCTCACCAAGCAGGAGATCCTGGACCGCGCCGGGGTGGCCGTGGGCCAGAACGTGCTCTCCGTCCGCCTTGGCCAGGCCCGGGAAAGGCTTCTGGCCGACCCCTGGATCGCCAGGGCCACGGTGCGCCGCCAGCTGCCGGACAAGATTTCCATCGAGGTTTCCGAGCACGTGCCCATGGCCGTGCTGGACCTGGGGGAACGCTTCCTCATGGACACCAGGGGAGAGATCTTCAAGAGGGCCGGAGCCGGGGAGTGCGAAAACCTCCCCATGGTGCGGGGACTCGCGTTTTCCGACGTGACCGTGGCGGGCCAAAAGCCCACACCCGTCTACGGCGCGGTGGTGGATTTCCTCCGCGCCCGCAGGCAGACGGATTGGGTGTTGCCTGGATCCGTGGTTTCCGAGATCCGCGTGGACCGCGACCTGGGGCTCACCGTCGTGGCCGGCCGGCCGGCCGTGGCCGTGCACCTGGGGTTTGACCGTTTCGCCGAAAAACTCGTCCGGTTGCACCACGTGCTGGACTTAAACCAGGGCCAGGGGCTCCGGGTGAAAAGCGTGGACCTCATGGACCCGGACCGGGTGGTCATCCGGCCCTGGGGAACGTGACGCCGCGGGAGGCATGAACGGGCCGCAAAGCGGTCCCGGGAGAGAAGGCTTGTCATGGCTAATCAGGGCGAACTGGTGGTGGGGGTGGACATCGGTACCACCAAGATCTGCTGCGTGGTGGCCGAAGTCACCGACAACGGGGTGCAGGTGGTGGGCACCGGCACCCATCCCTCGGTGGGCCTGCGAAAAGGCGTGGTGGTGAACATCGAGGCCACCGTGGACAGCATCCAGCGGGCCGTGGAGGAGGCCGAGCTCATGGCGGGCTGCGAGATCTCCAACGTGTACACGGGCATCGCCGGCGGCCACATCAAGGGGTTCAACAGCCATGGCATCATCGCGGTCAAGGGCTCGGAGATCACCCCCGCCGACGTGGAGCGGGTCATCGACGCGGCACGGGCCGTGGCCATCCCCATGGACCGGGAGGTGATCCACGTCCTGCCCCAGGAGTTCATCGTGGACGGCCAGGGAGGCATCGAAAACCCCGTGGGCATGGTTGGCGTGCGCCTGGAATCCAAGATCCACATCGTCACCGCCGCGGTGACATCCGCCCAGAACATCGTCAAGTGCACCAACAAGGCGGGGCTGGACGTCATCGACATCGTGCTGGAGCCCCTGGCCAGCTCCGAGGCCGTGCTGGTGCCCGAGGAAAAAGACCTGGGCGTGGCCCTGGTGGACATGGGCGGCGGCACCACGGACCTGGCCGTGTTCTCCGGAAAGCACATCAAGCACACGTTCGTGCTGGCCCTTGGCGGAAACAACCTCACCAACGACATCGCCGTGGGCCTGAGAACGCCTTTGGCCGACGCGGAGATGATCAAAAAGAAGTTCGGCACCTGCTCGTCGGCGCGCATCAACAAGGACGAGACCATCGACATCCCCGGCGTGGGCGGCAGAAAGCCCAGAAAGCTGCCCCGGCAGATTCTGGGGGAGATCCTGGAGCCCAGGGTGGAGGAAATCTTTTCCCTGCTCAAGCAGGAGATCGTCCGCTCGGGCATGGAGAGCCACGTGGGCTCGGGCGTGGTTTTGACCGGCGGGGCGGTCTTGCTGGACGGCATGACCGAGGTGGCGGAATCCGTGTTCAACCTTCCCACCCGCCTGGGCAAGCCCGTGGGCATAACCGGCCTGGTGGACGTGGTGCAGAACCCCATGTACGCCACGGCCGTGGGCCTGGTGCTCTACGGGGCGAGAAAGCACCAGCGTCCACGGTTCCGCATCCGGGACAAGAACATCTTCGACCGGGTCATGGGCCGGATGAAGAAATGGTTCAAAGACATTGTGTAGCCCGCCCCGCGGCGAAAAGCATTTTCGGGATGGGTTTCAGGCAAGAAAGAGGAATTCGAGGAAGCACGAACCTGTTGCAATACACGGCACGCGGGCCCGCACAGGGGGGGCCTGGAAAGGGAGGGGGAAAATGACCCAGATGCAGTTCAGCCTGGTCCAGGAAAGCAAAGGGGCGAAGATCAAGGTCATCGGCGCGGGAGGCGCCGGGGGCAACGCCATCAACAACATGATCGAGGAGAACCTCCAGGGAGTGGCGTTCATCGCCGCCAACACGGACCTCCAGGCCCTGGAGAACTCCCACGCCCAGGTGAAGATCCAGCTTGGCGAACGGCTCACCGAGGGCCTGGGCGCAGGCGCAAACCCGGAAATGGGCAGGGAGGCGGCCAAGGAATCCGCCGACGCCGTCAAGGATGCCCTGGCCGGCAGCCACATGGTGTTCATCACCGCCGGGCTGGGCGGCGGCACGGGCACCGGAGCCGCGCCCATCATCGCCCAGATCGCCAAGGAATCCGGCGCGCTCACCGTGGGCGTGGTCACCAAGCCCTTTGCCTTCGAGGGCCGCCACCGCGCCAAGATCGCCGAAGAGGGGCTGGCCGAACTCAAGAAGAACGCGGACACGGTCATCACCATCCCCAACGACCGGCTCCGCGCCCTGGCCCAGAAGGACGCCACCTTGATCGACATGTTCCGCCGGGCCGACGAGGTGCTTCTGCACTCCGTGCGGGGCATCACGGACCTCATCATGAAACCGGGCCTGGTGAACCTGGACTTCGCCGACGTGCGCACCACCATGTCCGAGGCCGGCATGGCGCTCATGGGCATCGGCATCTCCTCCGGCGAGAACCGTGCGGTGGAGGCCGCGGAAAGGGCGCTTTACCACCCGCTTCTGGAGGACATCTCCATCAAGGGCGCCAGGGCCGTGCTCATGAACATCACCGCCGGGCCCGACATCACCATGCAGGAGATGACCGACGCCTGCGACCAGATCTACAACGAGGTGGGCGAAGAGGCCAAGATCATCTGGGGCACCGCGGTGGACGAGAACATGGGCCACGAACTGCGCGTCACCCTCATCGCCACGGGCATCACGGACCAGGCCCGGCAGAAGCAGATGCCCCCGGCGTGGGGCCGGCTGGGCAAAAAGCCGGACTTCTCCCAGGTTGGCGGCACCCGCGAGGAGCGCATCCGCGACGTGACCCCCGAGGACAACGACCGGGTCCTGGACCTGGACGAGCCCACCTTCCGCCGCAAGAAGGCGGCTGGCGGCTTCGGCAGGGTGATCATGGATGAGGACCTGGAAATCCCCACCTTCATGCGCAAGAAGGCGCAATGACCAGGAACAGGCGGAGGCAGGAGGGCGTTTGTGCGCGAACAGGGACAGGACGGGGCGATCGGGGCTTTCGGTGGTCCTGGTGTTCCCCTCCACCCCGGCGGTGGGGCTGTCCAGCCTGGGGTTCGCCGCGGTAAAAGCCCTTTTCGCCGAACACGGGCCCGTGGAAACGGCGTTTTTGCCCGAGGCCGGGCCCGCGGTTGCCAGGGAGAGCGGAGCGAAACTTTGCTCCTTTGACCTGGTGGCTTTTTCCCTGTCCTTTGAAAACGACTTTGCAAACGTCCTGGACATGCTGGAGCGGGGCGGAATTCCCCTGTACTCCGCCCAACGGGACGAAGACCATCCCCTGGTCGTGGCGGGGGGCGTGGCCGCGGGCTTAAACCCCGAGCCCCTGGCCCCGTTCGTGGACGCTTTTTTGGTCGGGGAGGCCGAGGAGATCGCGGCTCCCCTCCTGGCCTCGGCCTCCCGGCCCCGGGACCGGCAGGAAACCCTTTTGGCCCTGGCCGCCGAGGTGCCCGGGGCCTACGTGCCCAGCCTCTACACCCCGCGATGGGACGCCTCCGGCAGGCTTTCCGCCATGGAGCCCGCGGCCGGGGCTCCGGCCAGGGTGCGCCGGGTCTTCGCCAGGGACCTTTCCTCGTTCTCCACGGTTTCGGACATAGGCGAGAGCGGGACCGGGCCCTTTGAGTCGTCGTTTTTGGTGGAGGTTTCCCGGGGGTGCGCCCACGGGTGCCGGTTCTGCGCCGCGGGCCAGGTGACCCGGCCGCTGCGGTTCCGGAGCCCGGACCAGGTGAAACAAGACCTTTCCGCGGCCCGGGGCACGGGCCGGACCGTGGGGCTCCTGGGCGCGGCGGTCTCGGACCTGCCGGGCCTGGAACAGATATGCGCATACGCCGGGGAGCAGGGAGTGCCCCTGTCCTTTTCCTCCCTGCGGGCCGACGCCATGACCCCCGAGTTTGCCCGGGCCGTGGCAAAAAGCGGGGTCAAGACCGCCACCCTGGCCCCGGACGCGGGATCCGGGCGCATGCGGCGGATCATCGGCAAGGGCATAAACGAAGAACACCTGCTTTCCGCGGCCCGGCTGCTGGTGGAAGCCGGGGTGCCCAACCTGAAGCTCTATTTCATGGCGGGCCTGCCCTGGGAGACCACGGAAGACGTGGACGCGGTGGTGGAAACCACCAAGCGGGTGAAGCACGAATTTCTGGCCGCGTCCCGGCCCAGGGGACGCATGGGAAGGATACGGGTTTCCCTGTCCTGCTTCGTGCCCAAGCCCCACACGCCCTTCCAGTGGGCGCCCATGGACGATGTGCGCACCTTGAAGGACAAGATCAAACGGGTGAAGCAGGGGCTAAAGGCCGTGGCCAACGTGGACGTTTCCGCGGACGTGCCCCGGTGGGCGTACGTCCAGGGGCTGATCTCCCGCGGGGACCGGCGGGTGGCGGACATGCTGGTCCGGGTCCGGGCGAACAGCGGCAACTGGCCCAAAACCTTCAAAGAGTCCGCCGTGAACCCGGATTTCTTCACCCTCCGGGAACGGGACCAAGACGAGTTCTTTCCCTGGGACGTCATCGACCACGGGGTGGATAAGACGCGATTGCGAGGGGAATATGAGAAAGCCAAACAAATTGCGGAAAAGGGGTAGGGCGGGGGGTGGTATCCTTTCCTCTCATTCCTCCCTCAGGCCGCCGCGGATGAAGGTCTTCAGGCTGTCCGGGCTGTCCGGGATCACGGAGTGGACCTCCTCTTCCAACGGCGGCGGCCACAGGCCCGGCGCGGTTTTCGCCAGGATCCGCGCGCAGCGGTCCAGGCGCTTTTCCATGCGCGTCCTGTCCACGTAGGGCGGCCGGATGCCCAGCGCCACGCGGGTTTCCATGTTCATGCCTCTGGTCCTGGCGTCGTCGGCGTCGGCCCGGAAAAGGGCGTTTTGGCACCACCGGGCGTAATCCGCCAGGACCGGGGCGGGGTCCGCGCCCGGCGGCGCGTCCTTCAGCACCCCGGCGGCAAAGGCGAACAATTCCGAAACATCCGGCTCGCCGGAGAAGGCCCGGGCCAGGCGGCCCAGAAAGCGCAACGCTTCCCCTTCCAGCGCAAGACCCCGGGCGGCCGCCCGGCAAGCCAGGCGCTGTTGTTCCTCCATTTCTTCAAAAGCCTCCGCCAAAGCGGGATCAAGCACGGAAAGCCTAAGCCTTTGGGCAAAGGCCTCCCCGGCCTCCCGGGGCGGGGACAGAACCGCCGTCCGGCCTCCCGGCAGCGGCAGGCGCACCTCGCAAAGCCCCTCCACGATCCTTTCCCGGACCCTTGGGCCGTCTTCCGGTTGCAGGCCATGCTCCTCCCATAATCTTTCCACCCGGGCCATAATCTCCGGGCCGGGATACAACACCAGCTCCCAGGCCGCTTGGGCGCCGGGGCAGTCCGGGTCCGCCAGCAGCCGGGCCGCGTCCTCCGGGGTGTCCGCGCCGGTAAGGGCGCACACCGGCTCCCAAAACTCCGATCCGCCCCCCGGCTCCGCGGCCAGGCGGATGACGGCCTCCGCCGCGCGGTCCAGCCTGTGTTCTTCGTTTCCCATGACCCTCCTTCCCCAGGCTACCAGACCGGACGGTTTTCCGGCAACGCCCGGCGCAATGAACAGGTGTTCAGTATCCCGGCTTCCGCGCCGGCAAGGCCGCGCCCGTGGCCGCATGGGCAGGGCATGCAAGACCAATTTTCATGAAAAACAGATGGTTGTGCATACAGGCGCCCCGCGGCGGCCCCTTCTGCCCTTGACAGTGCGGACGCGGCCCTGCTAAGTGAATCATTCCTCAGCAGAGCCGGTTTCCCCGGATTCCGCCCTGCACGGCGGGGCCCGGAGGCCGCGGCTCACGCGGAATGAGCGGGTTGTCCCGTGCCCGAATCGGCGGGAAAAGGTACGGCGCGGGCCGCGGATCATCCCCATCCTGCCGTACAAAAGATCGGCATAACGAAAAGGAGGTTTGTATGGTCAGAAGGATAAAAAAGGCAGGCGTCTTGGGCTCTGGCGTCATGGGCGGCGGTATCGCGGCCCTGTTGGCCAGCGCGGGCATCCGGGTCGTGCTCCTGGACATCGTCCCCTTTGACCTGAAGGACGAGGAAAAGAACGACCCCGCGGCCAGGAACCGCATCGTGAAGGCCGGGTTCGACGCCGCGGTGAAGTCCCGCCCCGCCCTGTTCATGGACCCCAAGAAGGACCCGGACCTGGTCAAGATCGGCAACTTCGAGGACGACTGGAACGAACTGGCCGACTGCGACTGGATCGTGGAAGTGGTGGTGGAGAACCTGGAGATCAAAAAGCAGGTGCTCGCCAACGTGGAAAAGGTGCGCAAGCCCGACACCATCGTTTCCTCCAACACCTCGGGCATTCCGCTGGAGTCCATGAGCGAGCATTTGCCCCCCGAGTTCCGCCAGCACTTCATGGGCACCCACTTCTTCAACCCGGTGCGCTACATGAAGCTCCTGGAGCTCATCCCGGGCAAGGAGACCAAGAAGGAGGTCCTGGACTTCATGGCCGACTTCGGGGAGCGGATGCTGGGCAAGGGCATCGTGTGGGCCAAGGACACCCCCAACTTCATCGGCAACAGAATCGGCGTCCAGGGCATGGTCAAGGCCATGCAGCTCATGGTGGAGGACGGCATCTCCATTCCGGAGGTGGACGCGCTGTTCGGGCCGCTCATGGGCCGGCCCAAGACCGCCATGTTCAAGACCGCGGACCTGGTGGGACTGGACACCCTGGGCCACGTGGCCAAGAACACCTACGAACTGGTCACCGAGGACGAAGCCCGCGACGCGTTCGTCTTGCCCGAGTTCGTGGAGAAGATGATCGAGAACAAGCAACTGGGCAACAAGACCCAGGGCGGGTTCTACAAAAAGGAGATCACCCCGGAGTGGAAGACCATCCGCAAGGTGATCAACCCGGCCACCGGCGAGTACGAGGAACTGACCAAGATCGAGGCCCCCTGCATCGAGGCCGCCAAGAAGGCCACGTCCCTTCCCGAGAAGATGCAAACCATCCTGTTCGGCGATGACAAGCTTTCCCAATACGCCTGGAAGGTGTCCGCCAACGGCTGGATCTACGCGGCCAACCGCATCCCCGAGATTTCCGACAACATCGTGGAAATCGACAATGCCATGAAGTGGGGCTACAACTTCTCCATGGGCCCGTTCGAGTCCTGGGACGCCGTGGGCGTGCAGAAGGTCGTGGACCGGATGGAGAAGGAAGGATACGCCGTTCCGGAAAACGTGAAGAAGATGCTAGCCTCCGGCGCAACCTCCTTCTACAAGACCGAGCAAGGCAAGGATTACTACTACGACCTGGTGGAAGGCGGCTACAAGCCCATCGAGACCTCCCCGGCCATCATCAGCCTGCGCGCGCTCAAGCAGGCGGGCCAGACGGTGAAGGAGAACGCCTCGGCTTCCCTCATCGACCTCGGCGACGGCGTGTTCTGCATCGAGTTCCACACCAAGATGAACGCCATCAACAAGGAGCTGGTGGAGTCCATGGGCGAGGCCATGGAGTACGTGGAGAAGAACGGCGTGGGCGTGGTCATCGGCAACCAGGCCCCGGGCTTTCCCGGCGCGTTCTCCGCGGGCGGCGACCTGGCCTTCATGAGCGGGCTGGCCAAGGAGGGCAAGTTCTCCGAGATCGATTCCTTCCTGGCCATGGCCCAGAGCGGCATCCAGGCCGCCAAGTACGCACCCTTTCCCGTGGTGGCGGCGCCCTTCGGCATGACGCTCGGCGGCGGCTGCGAGGTGTGCCTGGGCGCGGACAAGATCGTGGCCCACGCCGAGCTGTTCATGGGCCTGGTGGAGATCGGCGTGGGGCTTCTGCCCGCCGGCGGCGGCTGCATGAACCTGTGGAAACGTTTCGTGCAGAGCGTGCCCGAGTGTGTCAAGCCCACCAACTGGGCGGACATGTTCCTCCCGGTCTTCATGGCCATCGCCACGGCCAAGTACTCCAACTCCGCGGCGGAGGCCAGAAAGAACGGGTTCCTCGCCCCCACGGACCGCATCGTCATGAACCGGGACTACCTCATCGGCGAGGCCAAGAAGGAAGTCCTGCGCATGGTGGAGGACGGGTACACCCCTCCGGTGAAACGACCCATCCCGGTCATGGGGCAATGTGCCCAAGGCATGGCCGAGGCCGAGCTGTTCAACATGCAGTCCGGCGGCTACGTGAGCGAGTATGACGTGTTCCTGGCCAAGAGGATCGCCTACGTCATCGGCGGCGGCGACGCCAGGGACTTCTCCAAGGTGGACGAGGACGTCATCCTGACCCTGGAGCGCGAGGCGTTCGTGGACTTCTTCCGCGAGAAGAAGACCCTGGAGCGGGTGGAGCACATGCTCACCACCGGCAAGCCCCTGCGCAACTAACCCGGATAGCAACCTTTTTTTCACTAGGAGGCGGATATATGAGAGACGCATACATCGTCACGGCCGTAAGAACCCCGGGCTGCCGGCGCAACAAAGGGGCCTTCGCCAACACGCGCCCGGAAAGCCTGATTTCCCACATCCTGAACGCGGCGGTGGAAAAGACCCCCAACCTGGAAAAGGGCATGGTGGAGGATCTCATGCTGGGGTGCTCCTTCCCCGAGGCGGAGCAGGGGCTGAACATCGGCCGGATCGCCCTGCAGATCGCCGGGTTCCCGGACAACGTGTCCGGGGCCACCATCAACCGGTTCTGTTCCTCGGGCCTGGAGGCCATCGTCCAGAGCGCCATGCGCGTCATGGCGGGCTGGTCCGACATCACCATGGCCGGCGGCCTGGAGTCCATGACCTACGTGCCCATGGGCGGAAACCTGCCCCGGCCGTTCCCGGAGCACACCAAGAAGCACCCGGACCTGTACGTTTCCATGGGCATCACCGCGGAAAACGTGGCCAACCGCTACAACATATCCCGCGAAGAGCAGGATGAATTCGCCTATCACTCCCAGATGAAGGCCACCAAGGCCCAGCAGGAAGGCAAGTTCATCGAGATCGTGCCCACCCCCGCCGACAAGTACGTGAAGAAGGAGGACGGCACCTACAAGAAGGAAACCTTTCTCCAGGACTTTGACGACGGCGTGCGGCCCACCACCACCATCGAGGGCCTGGCCAAGCTAAGGCCCGTTTTCGCGGCCAACGGCTCGGTCACCGCGGGCAACTCCTCCCAGACCACGGACGGCGCCGCGGCTTCCGTCATCATGAGCCTGGACAAGTGCAAGGAGCTGGGCGTCACCCCCCTGGCCCGGCTGGTTTCCTACGCCACCGTGGGCGTGCGTCCCGACGAGATGGGCGTGGGCCCCGCCTACGCCGTCCCCAAGGCCCTGGAAAAGGCGGGCCTGAAGGTGGAGGACATCGGCCTGTTCGAGATCAACGAGGCCTTCGCCTCCCAGGCCATCTACTGCATGCGGCAACTGGGCCTGGACAAGCCCGGCCAGGTGGAGAAGGTGAACATCCACGGCGGCGCCATCGCCCTGGGCCATCCCCTGGGCTGCACCGGCTCCAAACTGGCCGCCACGCTGCTGAACAACATGAAGACCCACGGCGTGAAGTACGGCGTGGAATCCATGTGCATCGGCGGCGGCATGGGCGCGGCGGCGGTGTTCGAGCTGTACGAGGGATAGGAAAAGTTTGCGAGGGGAAACCTTTCTTGGAAAAAAGGTTTCCCCTCGCGCTCCCCTTCCAAAAAACGGTTCGGTATCCACGGCCCCTTGGCCTTGCCGGGATTTTGAGGCAAGCAACAAGGCGCGTGTGCCAACGGAACAGTTAGCCCGGAAAGCCCGGGAGGGAAACCTCCCGGGCTTTTTGTTTGTGTGCCGAGCATGTTCGACAGCTTGGAGGTGAAAGTCCTCTGACCAACCTGATGGAGGTGAAGGTCTAGTGAAGCGCAAGGGCGTCGTCGCGAGGCGGGGTCTGAAGGAAGCG
>JAFDHW010000027.1 GCA_019308705.1 Deltaproteobacteria bacterium | reverse complement strand
GCCTCTCCACCCCCTCGGGCAAGGTGGAGGGCGAAAAGCCCATGTGGGTGGAAAAGGGCGAACAAAGCACCGTGGAGGCCACCGGACGCATCTACCCGGGCCTGTACGCCTCGGGTATGGCCGCCAACAACGTGGCCGGCGGCTTTCGCATGGGCCCCATCTTCGGCGGCATGTTCAAAAGCGGCGAAAAGCTCGCGGGAATCATCTTGAAGGACCTGGAGGACTGATGGATTCCTCCGACGCGTTCGGCCTGTACCTCATCCTCACCGACCCGGCAGCCGGGTACCGCGCCTGCGCCGAGGCGGCCGTGGCCGAGGGCGTGCGGTTTCTCCAGCTGCGCATGAAAAACGTCCCCCCGGCCGAGGTGCTCGTCACCGCCCAGGAGCTCCGCCAGATCACCCGGGGCACGGGCACGTTGTTCATCGTGAACGACTTCGTGGACGTGGCCAGGGAAGCGGGAGCCGACGGCGTGCACCTGGGCCAGGAGGACATGGGCCTTGCCCGGGCCCGGGAGCTGTGGCCGGAGCGTGGCAAGATCTTCGGCCTGTCCACCCACGACGAAGAGCAGGAGCGCGCGGCCCGCGCCCTTTCGCCGGACTACGTGGGAGTGGGGCCGGTATGGGCCACCCCCACCAAGGAAAAGCCGGACCCCACCCTGGGGCTTTCCCGCATGGGGGCCATCGTGCGCTCCTCGCCGCTTTGCACCGTGGCCATCGGCGGTATCAACGCGGACAACCTGCCCCGGGTGCTCGAACAGGGGGCGAAGAACTTCGCGGTGGTCCGGGCGGTGAACGCCGCCGCCGAACCCCGGACAGCCATCCGGGAACTCATGGACCTGTGGCGGTCGTACCGTTGACGGCGAACCGGAGGCGAACTCTCCCATGAGCGACACGAAAGCCCATGTTTGGGGGCTTTCCAGGCGGGCGGTCCTAAAGAGGCTGTCCAGTCGCATCGTGGTGACCGTCAAGCGGCGGGTCCCCCGCGAGCCCACCGCCAACGGCGTGGTGTGCGCCGGGGCGGCCGTGGTGGACATCACGCCCCCGCCCGGCCTGCCCATGGCCGGATACTCCCTCATGGGCCGCCCGGGCGAGGGCGTGCGCACCCGGCTCAAGGCCCGGGCCATCTACCTTCGGCCCGCCAAGGGCCGCCCCGTGGCCCTGGTGGTGTGCGACCTTCTCTCCGGCTCCACCCTGCTCCATCACCGGGTGGCCGAGCTGGTGGCCGGAACCACCGACGTGGACCTGGCCGGCCTCATGGTCTGCGGCACCCACACCCACTCCGCCCCCGGCAACTTCTTCGAGTCCGTGTTCTACAACGCCTTCGCCTCGGGCGCGCCGGGATTCGACCAAGACCTGTACCGCTTTTTGAGCAACAAACTCGCCCGGGTGATCACCGACGCCTTCAAGGACGCGAAGCCCGCCAGACTCGCCTCCGGCCGCATCCGCGTGCCCGGCGTGGCGGTAAACCGAAGCCCCGGGGCCCTGGCCCAGAATCGCTACATCCTGGAGGAAACATCCCAAATCGCCGGGGTAAACCCCTGGATGCACCTTGTGCGCATAGACTGCCGGGCCGAAGATGGAACCTTTTACCCCCGGGCCGCGTTCTCCGCCTTTTCCATCCACCCCACGGCCCTGGACCCCAAGAACCGGCTCTACAACGGCGACATCTTCGCCACCGTGGAGCGCTACCTGGCCAGGCGGGTGAAAAAACGCGTGGACCCGCCCTGGGAATTCGTCCATGCCGCGGCCAACCACACCCACGCCGACACCACCCCCCGGTTTTTGCCCGGGGAGGACGGCGGGTTCGCCGAGGCCCGCCGCCTGGGTGAAAAGATCGGCCACAAGGCCGCCCGCCTGTTTTTCTCCCTGGAGGGAGACCTGAGCAAGAAAGCGCGGATAAGGGTCTGGGCCGAGGAATTCAACGTCCAGAAAAGCCCCCGGGTGGAGGAGTTCGAGCTTTCGCGCCCGGCCGTGGGCCTGGCCTTGACCGCCGGATCCACCACCCGGTCCACCCCCATCCTCCGGCACCTGCCCTTTTTCGCTCCCGGGTGGCCCAAGCGCGTGTTCACGGGCTCCGGCCAGGGCGCCAAGCGCGTGGCCGGCGGCGTATTCCAGCCCCTTTTCCTCCGCACAGGGGACTTCCCCCGCCGCCTGTTCCTCCAGGTCCTGCACATCCAGGACACCGTGTTTCTGCCCCTGCCCTTCGAGATCTCCTGCCAGGCCGGGCTGCGCATCCAGGAGCGGGCACGCCGCGCCTTCCCGGAAACCACGCGCAGGGAGCCTCCGCAGGTTGTTTGCATAAGCTGCGCCAACGGCTATTGGGGATACGTCACCACCCCCGAAGAATACTCCATGCAATACTACGAGGGCGGCCACACCCTTTACGGGCCCGACACCCAGCCGTTCCTGGCCGCCCACGCCGCCCGGGCCGTAAACTCCCTGGTCAAGGGAAAGCCCGGCCGCCCCTTTCCAGACACGTTCACCTTTCCCCTGTCCCCGGCCCGGTACTGGCCCAAGCCCCGGGAAAACGGCCGTCCCCGGCCCACCGCCCTGGGCCCGCCCCTGTGGGAAACCGACGAGGACGAACCCTGCCTGTGCTTCTCCTGGCGCGACGCCCCCCCCGGGGGGCTGCCCCTGGACCGCCCCCTGGTCAAGATCGAAATCCGCAAAAAAGGCGGCGACTGGCAGCCCCTGGTCATCGACCACCAGCCCGTGGACGACGAAGGCGAGGAAATCTCCATCCGCTTGGCCAAACACGCAAAGGACGAACCCAGGGCCATCTGGGAAGCCCGCTGGCACAATCCCCGCGGACCCGCCAACTCCCGTTGCCGCTTCGTCATCCTCACCGGCGGCCACGCTCCCCCCCTCTACTCCATGGAATTCGTCCCCCGCCCTCCAACGTAAGGGAGGGAACGTGGTGGATGAAAAGCGGCCGTGGGGGAAGCTCTTTTGAAAAAAGATTCTCCCCCTCCCGCCGCAAAAACCTTTTGCTTCGGGAATGCTTCGTCTTCCCCTGGGGTGGGGTTGGGTGGCCGGGAGGCGGGTTTGCGGGAAGGGGGAAAAGCGGAATAGCTGCCGGCGTACCTCCGGTACGCCGGCAGTCATTCCAACGCGGCTATTCGCGTCCCTGGGCGGCCTGGATGTAGGGGTTGTCCTGGGGCAGCGTCTCGAACACGAAGCCTAGGTCCGGGCGGAAGACGACGTCGTCCGGGCCGAACACGGCCAGGCGGTAGAATTCCTGGTTGGGCATGGCTTTTTCGCGGCCCACGCGGAACTGGTATTCGATTTCGAAAGGATGGTAGAAGTCCCACAGTTCGCGGTCCTTGCGGTCCCGGCAGGTGAACACCCAGTAGTCCCCTTTCTTGGTCATGTCCCTGGGCTCCCATTCCGTGACCCCGGAGACCAGCCGAGGCTTCCCGCCCCCCAGGTTTTGCACCATGGAGTCGTGGAGAAAGAAGGTCCCCTCCGGCGTGCACCCGGAAAGGGGCACGTCCTTGGGAAGATCCACCATAAGTTTGGGCGCCTGCTCCCCGCAGGCGGAAAGGGAGAAGACCAGCACAAGGACCAACAGCGGGCAGGCGGCGGTGTGCAGTCGTTTCGGCTTCATCAGAACGGCGCCTCTTTGACGGGGTAGGTACAGAAGGTGGTGCCCACCTTGGCGTAACCTCCCAGGTCGCAGTCCGGCACCAGCTCCGGGCTGTCCTTCAACAGGTGGTGGGGCACATGGGCGTCGCCCACCACGAAGAAGTAGTGGACCTTCATCCTGTCGAAGGCGCCAAACCGCTTCTTGTCCATGTCGTCCTCGGTCCGGTACACGTACCAGTCCCCCTTCTTGTGCGCGTCCCGCGCCATCCAGGACGTGAATTCCGCGACAAAGACCACGTCCTCGCCGTCCGGGTTGCCCAGAAGGGCCCGGTGGATGAAGAACTCCCCGTCCCGGGTGTAGCCGTAGGCGGGCTTGTCCTTGGGCAGCTGGTCCATGGAAACGTGGATGGATGGCCCGCATCCCGCCAACAGAAGCACCAGGGGAAGAAGCCAAGCGAGTTTTCTCATGCTCCCTCCGATACCGGGGCCGCTTCCTCCCCGGGCGGCCCGCTCAAGGAATGTCTATGCATAGGATGGATAGGAGAGTCCCTCCAGCACCGCTGGGTCGTACAAGCGGTTTTGGATGTCCAGGCCGAAGTGGTCCGCGGCCGGCTGGAGGATTTCCGGATTATTTTCCCACACTTGGCGCGCCGCCGCAAGGACCCTGTCCACGCCGGCGGCGGTCATTTTTCCCAGCGGCCGGCGGCAGGGGCCTCCGGGCATGCCCAGAATGGCCATGAGCGTCTTCACGGGCAGGGGGTTCCTGGCCCGGCAGGAGACCTTGCCGAACGGGCTGTCTTCCTCCGTGGTGACCGTGACCAGGGAGAACAGGGGGGCAAGGGCGCTCTCCATGGCTCGGGCCGTGTCCATGTCGCCCTCGGCCGCGGCGAAAACCATCTTTGCCATCGCCTGGGGGGCGATGTTGCTCATCACGGAGATGACCCCCGCAGCCCGGATGTCCGGGTCGGCCATCATGGTCACGGTCAGCGCGTCGTCGCCGGAGAGGATGGAAAACCCGTCCCCGCACAGCCTGCGGGTTTCCCGCATGTTGTCCAGGTCTCCGGTGGCCTCCTTCACCGCGGTGACGTTCTTAAAGTCCCGGGCCAGGACGGCCAGGTCCTGGGGCAAGAGCTTGGCCCCGGTGCGGCCGGGGATGACGTAGGGGATCACCTCCATCCCGGGAAACGCCCGGGCCACGGGCTCCACGTACTCCCGGCGGATCTCCAGGGAGGAGGGGCCGTTGTAGTAGGGGTCCACCAGGAGCACGGCTCCGGCCCCGTGCTCCACGGCCTCGCGGGTGCCCTCCAGGGTTTCGGCGGTATTGTTGCTGCCCGTCCCGGCCACGCACAGGGTGCGGCCGCGGGCCCGCTCAGCCGCCCGCTTGATGACCAGGTTGTGTTCTTCCCAGGTCAGAGTGGGGGATTCGCCCGTGGTCCCCACGGCCAGCACGCCGGACACGCCCGAGGAGATCTGGAACTCCAACAATTCATCGAGGCCGCGCAGGTCCAAGCTCCCGTTCTCGAAAGGGGTGACCAGCGCGGTCATGCAACCGTTTAGCATCGTCGCGCTCCATGGATGTATTCAAGCCGGTTGATTCAACCAAAAGACCGGGCGACAGTTTGCCTCAAAAAGGAGGATACCGCAAGGTTCCACCCCTCCGGGCCCGCGGGCGGGGGCAGGACCAGCCGGGGGATGTCCGGAGCCAGGTCTTTGGGCCCCAGCCACACGGGAACCCTCACCTCGCGGAGCATGGACACGTCGTTTGGCCCGTCTCCCAGGCCCATGCTCACCACGCCGGGGTTGGCCCGGCGGAAAAGCGCCGCCAGCCTGGCCACGGCCCGGCCCTTGTCTGTGTTTCCGTGCAGGTGGTGGGCCCGGCCGCCAAGGGTGACGAAAAGCCCCTTCTTTTCGGCGGCCTGGGCCAGCCTGCGGGCCTGGCCCTCCTCCGCGAAAAAGGGCTCGTCGTACTCCCGCCTGGCCGCCAGGGCCGCTTCTTCTTCGGAAAGCCCGGTGCGCCTGGCGATCTGGACCGGGGAAAGGTCGGAAAACCCCTCCACGGAAAGGGAAAGCGCGTCCCGGATCTCCCGCAGGGCGGCCACCAGGTCCGGGTAGGGCGCGCCCAGCTCCCAGGCGTGCCACCCGTCCCCCGCGGGCCTGGCGTCCGGCGGCACGGGCAAGGGGCCGCGTTCGGGAAAAAAAACCGCTCCGCCGTTTTCCGCCACAAAGGGATAGAGGGAAAGGCCCAGGTCCCGGGCCAAGACCACCATTTCCGCCCGGGTCTTGGAGGAGACCATGACCACGGGGACTCGGGCATCCCGGCACGCGGAAAGAGCAGGCGCCGCCTTGTCCCAGGAGTAAGTTTCCTTGTCCAGCAGCGTGCCGTCCAGGTCCGTGAACACCAGGGCATGCGAAGAGCGGGGGTCAGGCAAACAGGTCCTCCGATTTTTTCACCGCCTCCAGAAGGTCCGTGTAGATGTAGGGCAGCTTGTTGTTTATCCGCTCCCAGGACACGGTCTGGGGGATCTCGAAGATGCCCCGGTCCAGCTTGTGCTCCACGGCCAGGATGGCGTCGGCCAGGCCGGACTCCACGTAGGGCTTAAACTCCGGGTAGGAGTGCACCGCCCTTAAGAAGTTCTCCGCGAGCCGCCTCTGGGAGGTGAGTTTTTCCCCGGCGGAGAGAATGGAGTTGATAAACACGTTCTTCACCAGCCGCTCCTCTTCGTCCCGGTCATACAGCAGGCTGTTGAACCGGGTCTCTTCGGAGTAGTGCTTGATCTGTTGCTCGGCCACGGCGCGGTACGTGATGGAAAGGTCCCGAAAGAACCCCGGGGCGATCTCCAGGCCCTCCTCCCGCACCAGGGCGTTCATGAGGGTGGCCACGATATCCACGGCCATGCGGTTCAATCCCTTGGTTTCGTCCTTTTCAGAGATCACTTGGTGCTTGTGGTCGAACGTCTCTTCGGTGAACTGCACCTGGGCCACGTTGGCGGCCTTCCTGTAGACCTCGATCAAGGTGAATATCTCCACCCCCCAGTTGGTGGCGAACCGCATGTCCCGCAGAAGGTCCACGTTGAAGGCCACCTCGCCGGAGAGCGGGTACTGGAACTGGAGCAAAAAATCCACCAGGCCCAGCATCTTCTGATCCTGGGTTTCGTAGAACCGGCGTTTCAAGGAGAGCAAAAGCGGGATCAGCAGGAGGCGTTTTACCCGGCCGTAGAGCTGGCGGTTGGTCACCCGCTCGTAGTAGGCTTTGGAAAAGTCGTAGTCCAGGCACACCACGGGATAGAGGAGGCGGTCCAGCTGCACGCGGTCGAAGTTTCGTATGTCCGCGTCCAGAAGCCCCACCACCCTGGCGCCCAGGGCCATGGCGACGCCAAAGCCCATGAACATGTTCTTGCCCTTGCCTTCCTCGGAAAACACGAACCCGGATTCCTCCAGCTTCTGGTAGACGGCCGAGAAATGGGGTCCTTGATTCCACTGGATCACGGCGTTTTTGATCTCGTGCTTTTTGATGAGCGCCGCCAGTTCCCGGGCCTCGGCCTCCGCCGCGCCGTCTAGGCCGAACACGGTCTTGTACAGGTAAGCCACATGGCGGAGATTTCTCAAAAGGTTCTCAAAGGTGGGCCGGTTTTCCGGGGCCATGAACTCGGTGGCCAGGCAGGGGATGATGACCACCGTGCGCTTGTGCTTGGCGTGGTAGCGCAACTGGGTCTTGAGCTTGTTTCTATCCTGCCGGCCCAGGATGCGGAAAGTGGAAACCTGTTGGGGATAGGGGGGGTGTTCCACGAAAGCCTCCTCGCGGCAAAAAGGCGACATTGACCTGATAGTATACCTAAAAAAAGCAGGCCGGCCAACCAGGGATGTCCATCCGCGGGAACGGCTGGAAATGCCCGCCATGGCCCGCTTCTTGGGCGCGCCGCCAAAAACGATTCGGCGCAGGGTAAAAAAAGGATTTCCGTGGAGGAAACCAGCGAAATGTGCTATCATGCATCATTTTTAGGACCTGCTTGACGGTACCAGCCGCAACGCATGGAAACTGCGTGAAAACATGCTAAAAGAGGGCTTTTCCGAGAAGGACAAAAAGCAGATAACCGCCCACGGGCTGACGTTGGAGGAAGTGGAACGCCAGCTTTCCATCTTCAAGAAAGGCCCCCGGTACCTTCGGTTGGTGAGGCCCTGCACCACCGGGGACGGCATTCGTCGGCTGGGGGAAGCCGAGGCCCGGGAATTTTCCCGCACCTTTGACCAGGCGGTCTCTTGGGGAGCGGAACCGATGAAGTTCGTCCCCGCATCCGGGGCGGCCACCCGTATGTTCAAAGCGCTTCTGTCCATGCGGGACAGGGTGGATTCCCTGGGGCTTTCGGGCCTTCGCAGGAAGGCCAAGGAAAGCGAAAACGCGGCGGGCACGGCTTTTTTCCTGGAGCACGTCAAGGAATTCGCCTTCTGGCCCGACCTGGCCGCGGCCCTGGAAAAGGAGGGCCTGTCCCCGGAAAAAGTACTCACCGGCGGGGCGTACGGCACTCTTCTGGACATCCTGCTCACGGACCGGGGCTTGGGGTACGCTTCTTTGCCCAAGGGGCTCATCCCTTTCCACCTGTACGGAGCCAACCCCCGCACCCCGGTGGAGGAGCACCTGGTGGAGGCCGCGGCCTACGCCAGGAATTCCCGGGGCTGCGGCCGCACCCACTTTACCGTGGGCGCGGAGCACAAAAAGGCGTTTGCCGAGCTGATCAAGCGCGTTGGGCCGGATTACGAGCGGAGGTTTTCCGCACGGCAGGAAGTAGGATTTTCCACCCAGGACCCGGCCACGGACACCATCGCCGTGGACCTGGAAAACAGGCCCTTCCGCACCGAAGACGGCAACCTCGTGTTCCGCCCCGGCGGCCACGGGGCTCTTTTGCGGAACTTAGACGCCATACGGGCATCCGTAATCTTCATCAACAACATCGACAACGTGGTCTGCGACCGGGACAAGCCCGAGCGGGTGCTGTGGAAAAAGGCCCTGGCAGGTTTGCTGTGGACGGTCCGCCAGGAGGCGTTCCGCATGCTGGAACTTCTGGACGGCTCCGACGAAAACGCCGCCAGGCAGGCCCTTTCCTTTGCCTCCACTTGGCTGGGGGTTTCCCGGAAAATGGCGCCAAAAGGCGTGAAGGAACTCTCCTTGTTTCTCGTAGACCGCCTGGACCGGCCCTTGCGGGTGTGCGGTATGGTGAAAAACGAGGGGGACCCCGGCGGCGCTCCCTTCTGGGTGCAAGAGGCTGACGGCTCCTTATCACTCCAAATCGTGGAAAGCGCCCAGGTGAACCCGGATTCTTCGGAGCAGAAGGACGTTTTCGCCTCCTCCACCCACTTCAACCCCGTGGACCTCGTCTGTTCTACATCCACCCCCGGAGGAGGCAAGTACGACCTTTCCCGGTTCGTAGACCCGGAGGCCGTTTTCATTTCCAGAAAGTCCTACCAGGGAAGGGATTTGAAAGCCCTGGAACTTCCCGGCTTGTGGAACGGGTCCATGTCCGGGTGGAACACCATCTTCGTGGAGGTGCCCAAGGCGGCGTTCAACCCGGTGAAAACGGTGAACGACCTTTTGAATCCCTCCCACAGGGTATGAAACCCGGGGTGTTCACAACCCTTTTTAAAGAATGTTCGCCAGGTGATGAAAAAACCCGGGGTTTTGAACCAGCGGGATCCACTGGTCAATAACCCGAACGTTTTAAACAGCCCATAGAAAGGTTGCAAACAAGGAAGAACTGTATTATTTATTAATAATATCAGTTTGTTTCTTTTTTTTCGTCCAGATGGACGGCCCTTTTTTATTCTTCTTTTTTCATAAGCGAAAAAAAGAAAAAAAGAACCGTTTCCGGCAAAGGAAATCATCCGACCAACCCCGATCAAGCTGGAGAGGACCATGGAATTTACCATCGACAAGAGGGTCTTCCTGGAATCCTTGGGAAAAGTGCAGGGCCTCTGCGGCCGCAGGACCAGTTTTCCCATCACGGGAAACGTTATGCTCATCGCGGGCAAGGACGAAATCACCATCGTGGCCACGGACCTGGAAGTGGGGTTTTCCGGAACCTATCCCGCCGCGGTGGCCGAACCGGGAAAGGCCGCCATCCCGGGAAAAAAGCTGTTCGAGATCATCCGGGAGTTTCCCACGGAATCCGTCACCTGCAAGGAGAAGGAAAACGGATGGTTCGAAATTTCCGGGGCCTCGGCCCAGTTCAAGGTGGTCGGTATGGACCCGGAGGAATTCCCCGCCCTGCCGGACCTCTCCGGGGTGGCCTCCTGGTCGCTGGATTCCGCGGATTTTCTGGATATGGTGGAAAAGGTCAACCTGTCCGGCACCGTGGCGGCGGAAGAAAGGCGCCCGCACCTTCTGGGCTTTCTTTTACAGAAGGTGGAGGACGAAGACGGGAAAAAGCGGCTGCGCATGGTGTCCACCGACGGCCACCGGCTTTCCCTGGTGGACTACCTTTCCGGGGAAAACGACCCCGGCCAGGCCATCGACGCCGAAGAAGGGGTGATCCTCCCCAAGAAGCTCCTTCCGGAGATTCTGAAGATAATGGAGGAAGAAGGCCCCGTGTCCCTGGGGTCCAAGGGGTCCTACTTCGTGCTGGAACAAGGTGAAGAAAGACTGGTCTGCAGGTTGGTGGAGGGGAAGTACCCGGATTACAACATGGTGATTCCAAAGGAAATCGAAACCTTTTTCACCGTGAACAAAGAGTTTTTTTTGTCCATCCTGCGCCGCATGTCCATCCTGGCGTCGGACAAGTACCGCGCCGTGCGGTTCAAGGTGGAAAAAAACCAGCTTTTGGTGTCCATGGTCAACCCGGACATGGGCGAGTCCATGGAGCCCGTGACCGTGGATTTCAATGGCGAGCCCTTCGAGGTGGCCTTCAATCCCCGTTTTTTTGTGGACGCCATGGGACCCATGGTCAGTGAACAAGTACGCATAAAGATCAAGGACGACGAGCACCCCTGCATCGTGGAGGGGGATGATGAACCGGGATACATAGCCGTCATCATGCCCATGAAACTGGACTAATGGAAAAATACGATTATACGGCAGACAGCATCAAGGTCCTCCAGGGTCTGGAAGCGGTGCGCAAGCGCCCGGCCATGTACATCGGCAACGTGGGTGAGCAGGGGCTGCACCACCTTGTCTACGAAGTGGTGGACAACTCCATCGACGAGGCCATGGCCGGCCACTGCACCTTCATCAAGGTGACCATCCACGCGGACAATTCCGTTACCGTGGAGGACAACGGCCGGGGTATTCCCGTCCAAATCCACAAGACCGAGGGCATCCCGGCGGTGGAAGTGGTCATGACCAAGCTCCATGCCGGGGGCAAGTTCGACAACGTGTCCTACAAGGTTTCCGGCGGTCTCCACGGGGTGGGGGTTTCCGTGGTCAACGCCCTTTCCGAATTTTTAGACGTCCGGATAAAGACGGGCGGAAAGATATACACCCAGAGCTTTTCCAGGGGGAAAAAGACCACGGAACTCAAGGAAATAGGCAGCACCACGGAAACGGGCACCACGGTCCATTTCAAGCCCGACACCACCGTCATGACCACCGACGAATTCCAGTTTTCCGTGCTTTCCCGCCGCATGCGCGAGCTGGCCTTTTTAAACGCGGGCTTAAAGATCACCCTGGAGGACGAACGCACCGACGAAAAGCGCGAATTCCATTACGACGGCGGCATCGTCTCTTTTGTGGAATACATCAACAAGAGCAAGAGCCCCCTGCACCCGCCCATCTACATGTCCGGCGAACGCGGTGGGGTGGAAATGGAAATCGCGCTCCAGTACTCGGACTCGTTTACGGAAAACATCCTCAGCTTCGCCAACAATATCAACACGGAAGAGGGCGGCACGCACCTGGTGGGGTTCAAGGCGGCCCTTACGCGCACCATCAACGCCTACGCCGCCGGGGCCAAAGTAAAGAAGGACGCCCAGGAAAAGATATCCGGCGAGGATGTGCGCGAGGGTTTGGCCGCCCTGGTGAGCATCAAGATCCCCAATCCCCAGTTCGAGGGCCAGACCAAGACCAAACTGGGCAATTCCGAGGTCAAGGGCCTGGTGGAGAACCTGGTCAACGAAAGGCTTTCCGCGTACCTGGAGGAAAACCCCCAGGTGGCCAACAAGATCGTGCGCCGGGCCGTGGAAGCCGCCCGGGCCCGGGAGGCCGCCCGCAGGGCCCGCGACCTCGCCCGCAAAAAGGGCGCGCTGGCGGATTCCACCCTTCCGGGAAAGCTTGCGGACTGCCAGGCCTCCGACCCCGCCGAGCGGGAACTTTTCCTGGTGGAGGGAGACAGTGCAGGCGGCTCCGCCAAGCAGGGCCGCGACCGGCGGTTCCAGGCCATCCTGCCCCTGAAGGGCAAGATATTGAACGTGGAAAAGGCCCGCATCGACAAGGTGTTGCAGAGCGAGGAGATCAAGAACATCATCACGGCGCTGGGCACCGGCGTGGGCTCCGAGGAATACGACATCGAGCGGATCCGCTACCACAAGATCATCATCATGACCGACGCCGACGTGGATGGATCCCACATCCGCACCCTGCTTTTGACGTTCTTCTACCGCCAGTTGCCGGAGGTGATAGAAAAAGGCTACCTCTACATCGCCCAGCCGCCGCTCTACATGGTGGGCAAGGGCAAGGACGCCTTTTACCTGAAAGAGGAAAAGGAACTGCTTCAGCACCTCCTGAAGAAGATCTGCGAAGCCCGCAGCCTGGCCGTGGAAGGCAGGGAGGATATCCTCA
>JAFDHW010000450.1 GCA_019308705.1 Deltaproteobacteria bacterium | reverse complement strand
TCGGGCTCGCCTGATTTCCGCGCTGGCCGCGTTATCGGGGCTCGGCGTACCAAAGTACGCCTTCACCCCTCTAGCCTTGCCAGCACGGAAACCAGGCTTCGTGAATAATCCGGGTTATTCTTCTTCCGGCCTTAGTACATGTCCTCCATGCCTTCCATGTCCGTTGCGCCTGCGCCCTTCTTCTTTTCGGGCTTGTCGGTGATCATGGCTTCGGTGGTGAGCATGAGGCCGGCGACGGAGACGGCGTTCTGGAGGGCGAAGCGGACGACCTTGGCGGGGTCGAGGACGCCGGCGGCGAGCAGGTTTTCGTATGCGCCCGTGGCGGCGTTGTAGCCGTAGTCCTTTTCACCTTCCATGACCTTGTTGACCACGATCTGGCCTTCCACGCCCGCGTTTTCCGCGATCCAGAACAAAGGCTGGGTCATGGCCTTTCTCAGGATGTTGACGCCGCGTTGTTCGTCGCCTTTGGCGTCCACCTTGTCCAGGGCGGAAAGGCAGCGGATGAACGCCACGCCGCCGCCGGGCACGATGCCTTCCTCCACGGCCGCGCGGGTGGCGTTCAAGGCGTCTTCCACCCGGGCCTTTTTCTCCTTCATTTCCGTTTCCGTGGCCGCGCCGATTTTGATGACGGCCACGCCGCCCACCAGCTTGGCCAGGCGTTCCTGGAGCTTTTCGCGGTCGTAGTCGCTGGTGGTTTCCTCGATCTGGGTGCGGATCTGGTTGATGCGGCCCTCGATGTCGGCCCGGGCGCCCGCGCCTTCCACGATGGTGGTGTTGTCCTTGTTGATGCGTACAGTCCTGGCGCGGCCGAGGTCGTTTACCGTGACGTTTTCCAGCTTCACGCCCACGTCCTCGGAGATGACCTGCCCGCCGGTGAGGATGGCGATGTCCTGGAGCATGGCCTTTCTGCGGTCGCCGAAGCCGGGGGCCTTGACCGCCGCCACCTTGAGGGTGCCCCTGAGCTTGTTCACCACCAGGGCGGCCAGGGCTTCGCCCTCCACGTCCTCGGCGATGATGAGAAGGGGCCGGCCTTCGCGGGCGATCTGCTCCAGAAGCGGCAAGAGGTCGCGCAGGGCGGAAATCTTCTTTTCATGGACGAGGATGTAGGGGTCCTCCATGGAGACTTCCATCTTCTCCTGCTCGGTGACGAAGTAGGGAGAGATGTAGCCCCGGTCGAACTGCATGCCTTCGACCACCTCCAGGGAGGTCTCCATGCCCTTGGCCTCCTCCACGGTAATGACGCCCTCCTTGCCCACCTTTTCCATGGCCTCGGCAATGAGGTTGCCCACGGTGGGGTCGTCGTTGGCGGAGATGGTGCCCACCTGGGCGATTTCCTTCTTGTCCTTGGTGGGGGTGGCCATCTTCTGCAACGCCTCCACCACGGCGGCCGCGCCCTTATCGATGCCGCGCTTCAAGGCCATGGGATTTGCGCCCGCGGCCACCAATTTCACGCCCTCGGCGTACACGGCGCGGGCCAGCACCGTGGCGGTGGTGGTGCCGTCACCGGCCACGTCGGAGGTCTTGGAGGACACCTCGCGCACCATCTGCGCGCCCATGTTCTCGTACTTGTCGGCGAGTTCGATCTCCTTGGCCACGGTGACGCCGTCCTTGGTGACCGTGGGAGAGCCGAACGATTTTTCCAGGACCACGTTCCTGCCCTTGGGCCCCAGGGTGACTTTCACGGCGTCGGCCAGGGTGTTCACACCCTTCAACATCTTGTTTCTGGCATGGGATCCATAGGCGATCATTTTGGCGGACATGGCAAATTCTCCTTTTCAGCGGGCGGTTCGCGAACCGCCCCTGCAATTTTGCGGCCTTAAAACACGGCCAGGATATCGGATTCGCGCATGAACAAGTGCTCTTCCCCGTCGATCTTGATCTCCGTGCCCGCGAACTTGGAAAAAAGCACCTTGTCGCCGGCCTTGACCTCCAGGGGGGTGCGGGAGCCGTCGTCGTTGAGCTTGCCCGGTCCCACGGCGATGACCTCGCCTTTCTGGGGTTTTTCCTTGGCCGTGTCGGGAATGATGATGCCCCCGGCGCTCTTCTCCTCGGTCTCCAGCCTCTTGACGATGACACGGTCGTGCAGGGGTTTGATCTTCATGGCGGATAATCCCTCCCTCTTCCTTTCGTGATCCTCCCGCCCGCCACCCGCGCGGGCGGGGCTTAATGGCAGCCTATCCCGGATCATTCACGAAGCCGGTTTCCGTGCCGGCGGGGATGAAGGGGTGAAGGCGAACTCGCTCCCGCATGGTACGCCGACCCCTATCCCGGATTATTCACGAAGCCTGATTTCCGTGCTGGCAAGGCTAGAGGGGTGAAGGCGTACTTTGGTACGCCGAGCCCCGATAACGCGGCCAGCGCGGAAATCGGGCGAG
>JAFDHW010000449.1 GCA_019308705.1 Deltaproteobacteria bacterium | reverse complement strand
CTGGAGGAAAGCCACAAGCCCGAGTACGAGAGCATCTGCTCGTTCGGCGGGCTTCTGCTCCACGACGATCTGTACGCCATCTTCAAGCTCAACGACATGTGCAACCGGGCGGGCATCGACACCATCTCCTGCGGCGGGGTGGTGGCGTTCGCCATCGAGTGCTTCGGGAACGGCGTGATCACGGAAAAGGACACCGGCGGGCTCAAGCTGGCCTGGGGCGATTCGGAATCCATCATCAAGCTCACGGAGATGATCATCCACCGGAAGGGCATCGGCGACGTTTTGGCCGACGGGGTGAAGATCGCCGCGGAAAAGATCGGCAAGGGCGCGCACAACTATGCGGTGCACTGCGGCGGCATCGAGGCGCCCATGCACGACCCCAAGCTGGACCCGGGCTACGTGATTTCCTACTACTGCGACCCCTCCCCGGGGCGGCACACCATCAGTTCCTTGACCTTCCTGGAGCTGTGGAACCTGGAAAAGACCTTTTCCCGGGCCGTGCCCCTCGGCCAGTTTTCGACCAACAAAGAGAAGTACAGCCCCTACAACAAGGCCGAGGCCGTGGCCGCGGGCACGTTCTTCAAGATGCTGGTGGACGCCTGCGGCCTGTGCCTGTTCGGCACCCAGGCCGGCGGCTCCATGCCCATCTGCGACTGGATCAACGCGGCCTGCGGCTGGGACCTGACCCCGGACGAATACCTGGTCATCGGTGAGCGCATCGAGCAGATCCGCCACGCCTTCAACGTGCGGGAGGGGATCAACGAAAAACGGGACTTTAGGCCCCATCCGCGCGTCTGGGGAGGCGAACCCTTAAACCGCGGGCCCTTCAAGGGCCTCACCCTGGACATCGACACCATGGCCCGATCCTTTTACCGGGTCCTGAACTGGGACTGGGACACGGGAATTCCCAAGAAGGAGCACATGGCCCGCCTGGGCCTTCAGGATGTGAGCGCTGGTTTGGGCAAGTAGCCCCCGGCCGCCGGAGGAGACGACAAAAAAGCCCGGAAGCCGCTCCAACGGGAAGGGGCTTCCGGGCTTTTCCTTTGCCGGGAAAAGGCGCTTACCAGTAAAGCGACTGCACCGAATCCACAAAGCAGCCGCCGCTGCCGGGGGCGCTCCGGAAGGGATCGATTTCCGGAGGCGGGTCCCGGTGGAAGGAGATGTCCAGGCAAAATCCACCAGGGATGGTGTAATCGCTGAAGTCCTTTCCGTAGCGGATGCCCACCAGCATTTCCTTGTCCATGGTCATGGTGAAAATGCTCCTCACCGTTTCCACCCGGCCGTCGGGGTCCAGCCGGGACAAAAAGGCGGTGGGCACGCCGGTATAAATTGCGACATCGGGGTTGTCCCTGGAGTCGCGCCAGGAAACCTCCCCGCTCCCATCCTTGCCGATCTCCCGCGTTCCGTATTCCCAGGTGTAGTTCTGCGGCCAGTCGCCGGTAACCAGGGCGTGGTACTCCCAGGAGCCGTAAGCGTCCGATACACTGAAAGCACCTGTGCGCTCCGAGGATTTGCGGACGAGAACCTCCATGCGCGACCCGCTTCCGTATTCCCTGCGGACGCCCACGATCACGTCCTTGTCCCCGGACATCTGATAATGGAAGAATTCCCCGAAGGGGTCGCGGATCACCCCGTCCGCTCCCATGACAAGATCGCTAAAGGGGTAATGATAGGGAGTCGTGGGGGTATCCAGGGGTTCATAGGAAACCCCTTCGGTTTTCCATCCCGAGTATATCGCCGTGTATCCGCCTGTGCCGTTGGCGGTGAAATTGACCGTGCCCCAGGCCATTCCCGGATGTTCGGTCGGCGAATAATAAAAGGAGACATCGCCGGAAACCAGGGAGTGAAAATACCATTCCCCTGCAAGGTCCCCCGGAGAAAATACCACCTGCGGCTGCTTTTTCAGGAGGATCTCCAGGCGGAACCCTTCGTAGGTGTCCGTGCCGGCCATGGTCTTCTTGTCCTTGCTCACGGCGTAATCAAAGGTATAGCCTTTGGCTTCCGGTCGTGATAGGACGCCGTCGGTTCCCATCTCGAGCCCCGTCCAGGTTTCCTGGCCGACTGTGGGCACGGCGGCATCCTGCGCCAAGGGAATGTAGTAGGAGGTGTAGGTTTTGACCGCGCTCCGGGCCGCGGCGTTCACGGTGAGGGTGCCGTACTCGATGCGGGGCCTTTCCACGATCTCGCCGGTCCTGTCCCCCGAATACAGGGCCAGGGAAACCCATTCGCCTTCCACGTCGGACAGGGTGAAGACGGTTTCGGCGCCGGCGATGGAAACGCAGAACAGGCAGATCGCCGCTGCTGGCAAAAAAAGGCTTTTGATCGCTCTCATGGTGCCCCCTGGGGCCAGGACCTGGGGCTGGCCCGGAAAGAGGGATGCGAAAGTC
>JAFDHW010000448.1 GCA_019308705.1 Deltaproteobacteria bacterium | reverse complement strand
CAGGGCACGGTCCCGGCGGCCTTGCGCGGCCAGGGCCAGCCATCGGGCCTGCGGCCAGGCCTCCTTCAGGGGGAAAAGCCGGTTCAACGGGTTTTCCGCCTCCGCGGGCCGCCCGGTTTCCGCGCCGGGAACCAGGGGTTCCATGAACCTGCGCAGGGCCTCCCCCGGCTCCTCCGGCGAAGCCAGGCAGGCCACCACCACCTCCGGCTCCATGGCCCCGGCGATGTCGTCCATCCCGCCGGCGGGGAGGCACAGGCCGGGGCCGTCAAGGTCGTGGGGGCGGTCCGCCAGGGGCACGAACGCCAACAGGCGGTTCTTTTCGCGGGTGAATTCCAGGGCGGCTTCAAGGGCCTTCTCAAAGGCGGGTTTCAGGCTGGCCTCGGCAAGGGGAACGCCCGGCCGGGGGCTGATGGGCGCGGAAACCGCGTCCGCCGCCGCCCGGAAGAGAACCAGGGCGAGCATGTCCCGGTCCGGCCCGGGAGGGCGGGTTTCCAGGGCGCGGCGCAGCCGCTCCGGGGCGTGGGGCGGGGGAAACAGGTCCGGCGGCTTGTCCACGCCTGCCTCCTCGAGCACCTCGGCGGCGGCGCGCACCAGGGCGGGGAGGGACACCGGCTGGCACAGGGCGCGGGTGACGAACCGGGCCAGGGGGTCCGGGTCTGTAGCCGCCACCCTGGCCCCGGCCGCCAGAAAGGCCAAAGGAAGGAGCCCGGCTCCGGTCGGAGCCAGAAACACCAAGCCCCCGGGCCGGACACCGGCTTGCCGGACCAACGCGCGGGCACGGCGGGGGGCGTTCTTTCCGGCCAGGGGATTCAGCGCCCAGGCCGTTTCCAGCAGGGCCGGAAAATCTTTTTCCCGGGTTCGGACCAAGGGGCCTCCTTTCCGTTCCGTCTGCCTCTTACTCATAGCAGAAAGCAGCGGTTTTGTGACCCCGGATATGAACTACTCTTGCCAGCAGGTTTCCACGCCCGTATAAAATCCGGGTACCCTTTTCGCCTTTCGCCGAAAGGAGACCCCGTGGCGGCCGACAGACGACACGACGCCTTGGTGCTCTATTATTCCCACACCGGCAACACACGGCGCCTGGCCGAGCTTTGCGCAGGCGCCCTCGAAGAACGAGGGTGGAAGACCCAAAGCCTGTCCCTGCGGGGCAAAGAGCCCGTCGGCGAGCTGGACACCCCGGAGCTTCTGGTTTTGGGCGCGCCCATCCACTTCTGGAAACCGCCCAAAACCGCGGTGGAACGCATCCGCGCCCTGCCCCGGTTTGTGGGGGCTTCCGCCTTCGTCTTCGGCACGTTTGGCGGGGTGTTTGAAAACGACGCGGTGGCGGTGCTGGCCCGGGAGGCCCAGGCCCTGGGGGCGCGGGTTTTGGGCGGGGCTTCGGTCGTGGCGCCCCACAACTTCATGACCACCGGCCGCGAACGCCTCGGCGACCTCTACCCGGAATTCGGCAGGGGCCAGCCCGACCCACCAGCCCTGAACGCCTTCCTCGCCGCCCTCGGCTCCGTGGCTTCGGTCATCGAGTCCGGCCGGGCCGCTTCCTTCGACCTTTCGCGGCTGGCCTCCCCCAAGCGGGCGCTTGCCGTGGCCGACTCCTTTGTTCCCCTGTCGCTGAAAAAGGCGTTTCTGCCGCCGCCGCGCTCCAATGCCGGCCTGTGCACGCTCTGCGGGGCCTGCCGGGAGGCCTGCGACACCAACAGCATCCGCATCCAGGACAAGGCCGTGCGCACGGACACCGGGACCTGCCTGCGGTGCTACCAGTGCGTGCGGGTGTGCCCCACGGGCGGGCGCACCACGGACTGGGTGAAGATCGAGCGGCTGCTCAGGGGTGTGAAGCGGTTCATGGCGCCGCCGGTCACCCGGGCGGCCGCCGCGGGCATGGAAGAACAGGAGGGCTGATGGCGGTCTTTTGCACCCGCGTGGACGTGCCCCTTTCCGAGGGCGTGGACATGGCGGACATCTCGGCGGAGGTGGCCCGGGCCGTGGAGGAGTCGGGCATACGAAACGGCGTGGTTTCCCTGTTCGTGGAAGGCTCCACCGGGTCGCTCACCACCATCGAGTACGAGCCCGGGGTGGCCAAGGACCTGAAAAGGGCCATCAACCGCCTGGCCCCGCCCGGGGAGGACTACGAGCACGAAAAGGCCTGGCACGACGGCAACGGGCATTCCCACGTCCAGGCCGCCCTTTTGGGGCCTTCCCTGTGCATGGCGGTGCGCGGCGGCAAGGTGGCCGCGGGCACCTGGCAGCAGGCCGTGGTCGTCAACCACGACGTCAGAAAACGGACCCGCCGGGTCCACGTCACCGTCATCGGCGAGTGAACCCGGCGGTTTTTCCCTACGGCGCGTAGACGTTTTCCGGGCGGTAGGGGTGGCTGCCCTCGATGACCTCCACCCCGG
>JAFDHW010000447.1 GCA_019308705.1 Deltaproteobacteria bacterium | reverse complement strand
TGACGATGCGGCCCCCGTCCAGGGGAGGGACGGGGGTCAAGTTCAGCACGCCCAGGAAAATGTTGATGACCGCGAAGTATCCCAAAAAACCTGCCAGGGTGTAGAGCGCCGTTCCGGGGAACGGGCCGGACAACAGCTCCGGCTGGGTGAGCAGGCCCCGCAGGACCAGCCCCGCGGCAAAGGCGCCCAGGAAATTGGCCGTGACCCCGGAAACCGACACCAGGATGGAATCCCGGGGAAGCTTCCGCAGGTTCCGGATCTGCACCGGCACGGGCCTGGCCCACCCGAAGAGCACCGGCGAGCGGGTGAGCACCAGAAGCAGGGGCAAAATCACCGAGCCTACCGGGTCCAAGTGTTTGATGGGATTGGCCGTGATCCGGCCCATCATGCGGGCGGTGGGGTCGCCGCACCGCCATGCCGTCCATCCGTGGGCCACCTCATGGATGGTCACCGCCATCACAAGGGCCGCCACCTGGAGTATGATGCGCTTCAAATCCATGTTCGGCCAAAAGCCTTGCCGCCAGGGCCAGTTCGTCCTCCCTGGTGTGTGCCCGTTCGTCCAGCCGCGCGGTGAGAACCGCGTCCAGGACCTTCTTGTACACCGGCCCGGGCGGGACTCCCATGGCCTTCAGGTCCCGGCCGGAAATCTGGACCTTGGTGCCCCGCAACTGGGTGAAAAAAAGCGAGATCCTTCTGCGCGCCTCCTCTGCCCTGGCCACGGCCATGATGTAGAGCAGAAGCTCCACGGGCAGGGGATGGAGGATGCGAAAGACCTCGCTGTTGGCCAGGTGCGGGCCGGAAAGTCGGTTCAACCGGCGAAACGCCCGGTCCCGCTCGTCCACGAAAAGCCGGCGGAGCTTCTCGGAAAGTTCCAGCCGCCCGCAGACCCTTTGGGCGCCGGCCTTGTCCAGTCCGTGGATGAGCGCCAGGAACTGGACGGCCCACTTGTTATAGGAATCGTCCAGAAAAAGCAAATCGTGCCAGTCCAGGACTTTCTTCACCGCGGAGAAGACCTCCTCTTTGGCCTCGTCGAACCGGATCTCCGGGTCGATGAACTTCAAGAGGCCCAGCTTGCCCATGCGGCGGATGATCGGGACGACGTTCTCCTCGTTTAAGATGAGGCGGAGTTCGGTCCAGATGCGCTTTCCCGGCAAGCGGTCAAAGAAGTTCATGCGCACGGCGTTTTCGATGAGCGAAAGGGTGAGCTTGCCGATGGAAAACCCGAACCGCTGCTCGAACCGGATGGCGCGGAACACCCGGGTGGGGTCCTCCACAAAGGACAGGTTGTGCAGCACCCGGATGACCCGGGCCTTCAGGTCGCGCTTGGCCCCGAAGAAGTCGATGAGGGTGCCGAAGCCGTCCTCGTTGATGCGGATGACCATGGTGTTGATGGTGAAGTCGCGGCGGTAGAGGTCGAGCTTGAGCGAGCCGGACTCCACCACGGGCAGCGAGCCCGGGGACTGGTAGTATTCGAACCGGGCGCTGGCCACGTCTATCTTGGCGCCGTCGGGCAGGGTGACCACCGCGGTGCCGAACCGGGCGTGGGAGTGGACCCTGGCCCCGGCCTTTTTGGCGAAGGCCCGGGCAAAGGCGATGCCGTCGCCCTCCACCATCACGTCCACGTCCTCGTTCTTTTCCATGAGGAACAGATCGCGCACGAACCCGCCCACCAGGTAGGCGGGCACGCCCATCTCGTCGGCGGTTTGGCCCAGCTCGCGCACCAGGCGGTAGATGCGGTTCGGCAGGCGGTCGCGCAGCAGCTTGGGCACCCTGCGCTCGTGGCTCTTGCCTTCCCCGGCCCCGGTCAGGGTCTTTCTCTTGGAGTCGGTGACCAGAAGGTTCAACAGGTCCGTGCGGGTGATGACCCCCAGGATGTGGCCCTCCTCCACCACGGGCAGCAGGCGCTGCTTGTACTCGATGATCTTTTCCTGGATCTCGGCCAAATCCGCGTGGGGCCCCACGGTGACGGGATCGCTGGTCATGTACTCGGAGACCGGGATCTTGGAAAGCCCATGGTGCAGCGCCTTTTCCACCACCTGCCGGGAGATGTAGCCCTCCAGGCGGCCGCCGCCGTTGTCGAGCGCCGTGACCACCAGGGCGTTCACCCCGTACTGGGTCATGAGCCGGCCGGCCTCCTTGATGGTCACGTCCGTGGTGCAGGTGATGGGCGGGGTGCTCATGATGTCCGCGGCCTTCTGCCTGGGCTTTACCTTTGCCTGGAGAATGGAGACCAGTTGGGCCTCGGCCTGGGGCAGGGTCACGTCCCTCATGGCGGCCGAGGCCGCAAAGGCGTGGCCGCCGCCGCCCATTTCCGCGAGCACGGCCGCCACGTCCACCTCGGGCACCCGGCTTCGGGCCACCACGAAGATGCGGTCGCCCATGCGGCCCAGGGCGAACAGCGCCTCTA
>JAFDHW010000446.1 GCA_019308705.1 Deltaproteobacteria bacterium | reverse complement strand
TTTTGGCCGTGCTGGCCCTGCCGCTCTTTCTGGGGATGGGCACCGGCATGCTCGGGGAGGAACAGGGGCTGGTGGTGCCGGAACCGGACCAGTCCTTCACCGCCGTGGTGGTGGACCAGGACGACATGTCCACCGAGGTTTCCGATTTCACCTGCGATGGCTGGACCTATTTTCTGGGCACCAGGGGAAAGACCGAGTTTTCCGTGGGGTTCGAACGCATCGAGAGCGCGCGCTTCTTCTGGGAACCTCCCAAGGTGCGGGGCGATTTTGCCCTGAAGGACGGGCAGAACCTGTCCCTCATGCTGGAGCCGGAAACCCCCTGCCTGGGAAAGAGCCGGTACGGCGCCGTTCGCGTGAAGGTCCGGGACTTAAAGACGCTTACGCTGTCCGGCCCCAACCCATAGGAGTTTCATGAGAAAGCGCGCCCACATCAACACCATGGGCTGCCAGATGAACGTCCAGGACTCCGGCCGCATGCGCGACCTCTTGGCGTCCATGGGCTACGAGCCCGAAGAAAACCCCCACAAGGCGGACCTGGTCCTGGTGAACACCTGCATGATCCGGGAAAAGGCCGAGGAAAAGGCGTTTTCCTTCCTGGGGCGCATGGCCAAGATCAAGCGGCGGCGGCCGCACCTCCTGGTGTGCGTGGCCGGGTGCGTGTCCCAGGCCCACGGCAAGGCCATCCTGAAGCGCGCGCCCTACGTGGACGTGGTTCTGGGCACCGGGGCCGTCACCCGCCTGCCAAAGCTCGTCGAACAGCGCATCGCCACCGGCCTGCCCGCGCTGGACACGGAAATGGATCAGCCCGGGTTCGGCCCCCTTCCCGGGCCGCGCACCGGGCCCACGGCTTTTGTCACCATCATGACCGGGTGTGACAACTTCTGCTCCTACTGCGTGGTGCCCCACGTCCGCGGCCGGGAAAAGAGCCGCCCGCCGGACGACGTCCTGGCCGAAGTCCGCGTCCTGGCCGCCCAGGGCGTGAGCGAAGTCACCCTTTTGGGCCAGAACGTGAACTCCTACGGCAAAAAAGAGGGTCTGTGCACCTTTCCCGAGCTTCTGGAAAAGGTGCACGCCGTGGACGGGATCCGGCGCATCCGCTTTGTCACCTCCCACCCCAAGGACCTTTCGCCGGAACTGATAAATGCGTTCTCGGGGCTGGACAAATTGTGCGGTCATATCCATCTTCCTATACAGTCGGGGTCGGACAGGATACTCGCGGCCATGAACCGCAAATACACGGCGGACGCTTACATGGACAAACTGTCCGCGCTGCGCGCCGCGCGAGCAGGCATGGCCGTGACCACGGATTTCATCGTGGGGTTTCCCGGCGAAACCGAGCGGGATTTTGAGAAAACCATGGACCTGGTCTGTTCCGCGCGGTTCGACGGCCTGTTCGCGTTCAAGTATTCCGACCGGCCCCACGCCCCGGCCTCACGCCTGGACGACAAAGTGCCGGAAAAGGAAAAAGCGCGCCGCCTGGCAGCGATCCTGGACGCGGCCAACGCCATCATCCAGGAAAAGAACCAGGCCCTTGCGGGCTCCGTTTTGACCGTGCTCGTGGAAGGAGCGAGCAAGCAAGCCGGAAACCAGGCCACGGGAAGGACCTCGGGCAACCGCGTGGTGAACTTCGAGGTCCCCAAGGGCATGGAAAACCAACTTAAGGCGGGCGCTTACGTGGACGTGGCCATCGAAAAGGGCCACGCCCATTCCCTCTGGGGAAGGGTGCTGCCCTCCGGCGGCGGCAAAAAACCATGGGAGATGTGCCATGCTGCTTGAAATGGAAGTCACCGGCCTTGCTCTGGACCCCTCCTCCAACACCCCCATCCTCATCTTGAAGACCAAGGGGAGCGAGAGCGGAGAGGAGGAACGCACGCTGCCCATCTGGATCGGACTCCTGGAGGCGGCGTCCATCGCCATGGCCCTGCAGGGCGTGGAGTTCCACCGCCCCATGACCCACGACCTGTTCAAGGCCTTCCTGGATTCGGTGTCCGCGAAGGTGGAAAAGGTGGAAGTGACCGAATTGAAGGACAATACCTACTTCGCCCGCATCCACTTCGCCACCGAGGGCGGGTCCTTTTCCATGGACGCCCGGCCCTCGGACGCCATCGCCATGGCGCTCCGGGCCCAGTGCCCCATCTTCGCCGAGGACGACGTCATCACCAAGTCCACGACCGTCCCGCCCCCCGGCCAGCCTGAGGATACCTCCGAGGAAGGCAAGAAGTGGGCGGAATACCTGGAAAGCCTTGATCCCGACGCCTTCACCAAGGTATGAAACCAGGGCCTGACCCGGTGCGCCGGCGGGCCTTGAAAAGCCCCGGCGGCAAAGCCGCCGGTCCCCAACCCGTCTCCCACAATCCGCGAGGGCCGAACCCGTGATCGACCTGCACACCCACACGGTTTTTTCCGACG
>JAFDHW010000445.1 GCA_019308705.1 Deltaproteobacteria bacterium | reverse complement strand
CTCCCGGCTCAAGGGGTCCGCGCCAGCCTCGATGCCGGCGTCCTGAAGGATCTTGCGGATGGATGCCTTGCGCGAAGGTCCCACCACCACCGGCGCGCCCAGCCCGGCCAGGGCGGAGACGTTCTTGATCAGCCGCATGTTGTGTTCCACGGTCTTGCCGAATCCCAGGCCCGGGTCCACCATCAAAAGGTCCCGGGAGATTCCCGCGTCCACGGCCCGGTCCATGGCCCGGGCCAAAAAATCCCGCACCTCGGCCACCACGTCGGTGTAGCTGGGGTCCACCTGCATGGTCTTGGGCGTGCCCTGCATGTGCATGAGGATCACCGGCACGCGGCGTTCGGCGGCCACGGCCGCCATGCGCGGGTCGCCGGAAAGGGCGGTGATGTCGTTGATGATGCTCGCGCCCGCGTCCAGGGCCTTTTCCGCCACCGTGGCCACGTAGGTATCGATGGAGATGGGCACGTCCAGGCCGGCCGCGGCAAGTCTCTTGATCACGGGCAGGACCCGGGCCAGTTCTTCTTCCTCGGACACGGGGTCGGAAAAGGGCCTGGTGCTCTGGCCGCCCACGTCCAGGATGTCCGCGCCCTGCGCGGCCAGGGCAAGCCCGTGCTCCACGGCCCTGTCCGGGTCGAAAAAAAGCCCCCCGTCGGAAAAGGAGTCCGGGGTCACGTTCACCACCCCCATGACCAGGGTGTGTTGGTCAAAGCGCAGGGTGCGGCCGCAAAACGTCATGGCCGGCGGCGGGGGGATGCGCTGCATCAGGCGGGCTCCGTTTCTTCGCCGGTGGAGGCCTTGGGCTCCTGGCCCGTGTCGGCCTCCTTTTCCTTTTCGCCTTCCTCCTTTTCGGCGGAAAGCACGGGCCGGGGCTTCGCGGGCTCCGGGTGCGGGCCGGGAAGTTCGATGCCGGGCCGCATCTCGCGGATCAGCTCGTCCATCTGGGACCCCAGGATGGTTTCCTTTTCCAAAAGGAGTTCGGCCAGCTTGTGCAGGATGTCCTGGTTGTTCTCCAAAACCTCCTTGGCCTTGGCGTAGGCGTTCATCACCAGCTTGCGGATCTCCGCGTCGATCTCACGGGCGGTTTCCTCGGAGTAGTCGCGGGACCGGGAAATCTCCTTGCCCAGAAACACCTGGTCTTCCTCGCGGGAATAGGACAGCGGCCCCAGCTTTTCGCTCATGCCCCAGTCGCGGATCATGCGCTGGGCGAGCTCCGTGGCTTGGCGGATGTCGTTGGCCGCGCCGGTGGAGATGCGGTTGAACACCATCTCCTCGGCGGCCCGGCCGCCAAAGGACACGGCCAGCCGGTTCTCGAGCTGGTCCCGGTAAACGGTGTCGCGCTCCTCGGGCAGAAACCAGGTCATGCCCAGGGCCCGGCCCCGGGGAATGATGGTGATCTTGTTCACCGCGTCGGTCTCGGGAAGGAACCGCGCCACCAGGGCGTGGCCCGCCTCGTGGTAGGCGGTGTTGATCAAATCCTCCTTCTTCATGACCTTGGATTTTCTTTCCAGGCCCATGAAGACCTTGTCCTTGGCGTCTTCCAGGTCCACCATGTGGATCTTTTCCTTGCCCCTTTTCGCGGCCAGAAGCGCGGCCTCGTTCACCAGGTTCTCCAGGTCCGCGCCGGAAAACCCGGGTGTGCCGCGGGCCAGGACGGCCACGTCCACGTCGTCGTGGATGGGGGTCTTTCGCATGTGGACCTTCAGGATGTGCTCCCGGCCGATGAGGTCCGGAAGGGGCACCACCACCTGGCGGTCGAACCGCCCGGGCCGCAGAAGCGCCGGGTCCAGCACGTCGGGCCGGTTGGTGGCGGAGATCAGGATCACGCCCTCGTTGGACTCGAACCCGTCCATCTCCACCAAAAGCTGGTTCAGGGTCTGTTCCCGCTCGTCGTGGCCGCCGCCTAAGCCCGCCCCCCGGTGCCGGCCCACGGCGTCGATCTCGTCGATGAAGATGATGCACGGCGCGTTCTTCTTGCCCTGGAGGAACAGGTCCCGCACCCGGGACGCGCCCACGCCCACGAACATCTCCACGAAGTCCGAGCCGGAGATGGAGAAAAACGGCACCCCGGCTTCGCCGGCGATGGCCCGGGCGAGCAGCGTCTTACCCGAGCCGGGAGGCCCCACCAGGAGCACGCCCTTGGGGATACGCCCCCCCAGGCGGGTGAACTTGCCGGGGTCGCGGAGAAATTCCACCACCTCCGCCAGTTCCTCCTTGGCCTCTTCCACGCCGGCCACGTCCTCGAAAGTCACTTTATTGGTGTTTTCGCTCATGAGCCTGGCGCGGCTCTTGCCGAAGCTCATGGCCTTGCCCCCGCCCGCCTGCATCTGGCGCATGAAGAAGATCCACAGCACCACCAGAAGGCCGATGGGCAGAAGCTGGATCAAGCCGGAAAGCAGGATGTTGTCCGAGGGGGCCTCCACGGA
>JAFDHW010000444.1 GCA_019308705.1 Deltaproteobacteria bacterium | reverse complement strand
GACTTCCGCCCGCCCGTCGAAACGCCTCGCGACGTCCCTAGCACAAGGCACACGGACAGATCTCCCCGGGTAATGCGCACCCACCTTGTGAGTACGCCCTGCCGGGCGCACAAAAAAAAGCGGAGCCCGGTGAGCGGGGCTCCGCTTTCGAAGGGTGGCGGAGAGAGAGGGATTCGAACCCTCGAGGGAGTTTTCACCCCCTACTCGCTTAGCAGGCGAGCGCCTTCGACCGGCTCGGCCATCTCTCCGGAAAGGTCCGCTTCGGGCCGTTGAAACCATGCATGCGGCCAGGTCCCGAAAGTAACGTCCCCCGAGGCCCATGGTCAACCGAAAAACGCCCATTTCCCGGTTCGAACCCTTTCCAAAGGACTCTTCGCCGCAAGGAGGAACAACATTTCGCCGCAGAAAGACCTTTTGGGGAAAGGTTCCAAGATGGCGGAGGGAGTAGGATTCGAACCCACGGAGCTTTCGCTCAACGGTTTTCAAGACCGCCGCCTTCGACCGCTCGGCCATCCCTCCGGGTGGCGGAAATATAAAACAGGCCCGAACCGGGCGTCAACCAAGGCCCTTGAAAGACGCAGCCCGGTCCGGCGGTTTGCCGGTCTTGCGCAAACCCGGGTTTTGAGGATACACCATGGCGGGAAACCCTTCGTTCCGGCAGGGCCATGGACCACAAAAAACAAAAAAAAGCGGGTTCGCTCACCCGGCGGCAAAAGGCCGAACAAAAACGGCCCTTCCTGCTCCTGGTGTTTTTGGGCCTTTCCATCATGACCCTGGGAACCATGGGCTACATGGCCGTGGAAAAGTGGAGGCTGATAGACAGCCTGTACATGACCATCATCACCATGTCCACGGTGGGGTACATGGAGGTCCACCCCCTGTCGCCCCAGGGCAGGGTGTTCACGGTTTTTCTCATCCTGGTGGGCGTGGCCACCTTCTTTTACGCCGGCGGCGTCTTCCTCCAGTTCATGGTGGAGGGCCGCATCCGCCGGGTTTTGGGGAGACGCAAATTGGAAAAGAGCATCGAAAAGCTCGAAGGCCATTACATCGTGTGCGGCTTCGGCCGCATCGGCCGGGTCCTTTGCTCCCGCCTGTCCCAGGGCCCCGTGGACATCGTGGTCATCGACCACGACGAGCGGGCGATCCGCCAGTTGGACAAGGAAGGATATTTGTACGTGGCCGGCGAGGCCACGGACGAGGAAAGTCTGGAAAAAGCGGGCATCGCACGGGCAAAGGGGCTCATCGCCGCCTTGGGCACGGACACGGACAACGTGTTCGTGGTGCTCACCGCCCGGCAGCTCCGCGAAGATCTGTTCATCATGGCCCGGGCCAACGAGTGGACCTCTACCAAGAAACTTCTGGCCGCGGGCTCCAGCAAGGTCATCAGCCCCTACGACATCGCGGCCCAGCGCATGGCCCAAGGCATCCTGCGGCCCACGGTCACGGACTTCCTGGACCTCACCATGGGCTACGGCAAAAAGGACATCCAGATGGAGGAGATCCCCATGTCCACGGGCAGCCGCCTCCACGGGGTGACCCTGGCGGAAAGCCACATCCGCCGCGACATGGACCTGATCGTCATCTCCATCAAGCGACCCAACGGCGAAATGATCTTCAACCCCTCCTACGACAGCAGGATTTTTGCCGGAGACACGGTCATCGTGGTGGGCGAGCGCCAGAACCTGGAAAAGCTGGAGGCCGTGTTAAACCCCTGAAGCGCACTTCCCTTCCCTTGCAAGGCCCGGGATGGTATACTTCCACATTATCAGGAAGCACGCGAGTCAGCCCGGGAGCACGCCATGGACAAGCTGGAAGCAGCAAGCCCCTCCTCGGATTCGCCTTCTGGAGCAGACGTCCCCGAAGACGAACTAAAGTCCCTGCGCGAGCGGGTGGAGAAGCTCAAGAAGCAGGCCCGGGAGGCCGAGCAGGCGGTGGCGGACTTGAAAAGGACCGCGGCCGAGTTCCGCGCGGTGATGGAAGCGGCCGCCTCCCCCATCCTCCTTCTGGACCTGACCGGCCGGGTCACCTTTGTCAACGCCGCGTTTACCCGCGTTTTCGGATGGGAGGCCCGGGAGGCCGTGGGAAAACGCCTGGATTTCGTGCCCAAGGAGAGCCTGAGAGAGACCAAGGACGCCTTGAACCGGCTCTTGTCCGGGGAAAAGGTGGCCAACATGGAAACCAAGCGGAAAACCCGGGACGGCAAGGTCCTGGACGTGGAGATGAACGCATCCATCTACACCGACACCGCGGGCCAGCCGTTGGGATCGGTGCTCATTTTCCACGACGTGACCCAGCAGAAAAAGACCGAACGGGAGCTGCGGGACGCGGCGGCGCGTGGCGACGCGGTCATGGCCGCCTGCCCGGACCCCATCGTGGTGTTCGATTCCGAGGAAAGGGTGCTCTACACCAACCCCGCGTTCACCGGGCTTTTCGGGTGGACCAAAAA
>JAFDHW010000443.1 GCA_019308705.1 Deltaproteobacteria bacterium | reverse complement strand
GTGATCTGCGGCTACCTGGGCAGCCTCCTCCTGGCCGGGGCCTACCTCTCCGTGGGCAGCATGACCTCGGCCTTGACCAAAAACCAGGTCATCAGCTTCGTGCTGGCCGTTCTCATCTGCCTGTTCCTGGTCATGGCCGGGTGGCCGCCCGTGACCAACGCGCTTTCCGGCTGGGCCCCGCCGTGGCTGCTGGAGGTGGTTTCCGGGTTTTCCGTCATGAGCCATTTCTCCTCCATCCAGCGGGGCATCGTGGATTTGCGGGACTTGGTCTATTTCTTCTCCCTCATGCTTTTCATGCTTTATGCCACCGGCCTCATTCTCCTAAACCGCCGGGCTTCGTAAGGGATTCCCATGCAAAAGGGCGACACGCTTATCCAACGCGGGCTGCTTTCCTTCACCGGGCTTTTGATCCTCCTGGCCACCCTGATCCTGGTCAACGTCCTGGTGTCCTTTGCCAGCGTGCGGCTGGACGCCACGGAGGAGAACGTCTACAGCCTGTCCGACGGAACGAAAAAGATCCTCTCCGGCCTTTCCGCGCCCGTGACCCTCAAGATCTTCTACAGCCGCAGCCAGGAGCAGATTCCCCACCAGGTGAAGGCCTACGCCGCACGGGTAAAGGATTTCGTCAAGGAGTACGCATACGCCTCCGACGGCATGCTCAAGATGGAAACCTACGACCCCAAGCCGGACTCCGACGAGGAGGAGTGGGCCACCCGTTACGGGGTGGAGCCCATGGCCCTGCCCACGGGCGAACGGGTGTATTTCGGCATGGTGGCCGTGTCCCGGGACAAGGAAGAGGTCATCCCCTACCTGGACGTGGCCCGGGAAAACCTTTTGGAATACGACATCACCCGCATGATCTACCGGCTGACCCAGGAGGAAAAACCCGTGGTCGGGGTGATCTCCTCCTTGCCCGTGTTCGGCACCCAGCCTCGGCAGGGGCTTCCGCCGTCCATGGCCCCGGAGCCCGCGGACGCCTGGTATTTCATCAGCGAGCTCAAAAAGATCTACGAAGTGCGGCAGATCGCGTGGGACAAGGAGATGGTGGACCCGAAGGTTGACCTGCTTTTGGTGTTCCACCCCAAGCTGCCGCCGGCGGGGGAATACCTGGTGGACCAGTACGTGCTGTCCGGCACGAACGCCATGCTCTTCGTGGACCCGGTGTGCGTGTCCGACGACACCGCCAAGCAGCGGGGGCGCGGCGCGCGGGCCTCCTTCCTGGACACCGTGTTCAACGCCTGGGGTATCGCCGTGACCCCGGACAAGGTGGCCGTGGACCTGGACCAGCCCACCCGGGTGCGGAACCAGTTCAACGTGGTGGAGGACAACCCGGCCTGGATCTCGGTGGAAGGCGAGTACATCAACTCCGAGGACGTGATCACCTCCGGCCTGGAGTCTCTGCTCCTGCCCCTGCCAGGGTCCGTGACCGTGGACGACGGGGTGGAGCTCTCCGTGGACAACCTGCTCACCACCTCGGAGTATTCCGCGCGTATGGACGCGGTTTCCGCCAACCTGGGCGCGCGCACCATCCGGAACGACTTTGTGTCCGGCGAAACCCGCCTGCCCCTGGCCGTGCGCATCCACGGGAAGTTTCCCGCGGCCTTTCCCGACGGCCCGCCGGAGAACCCCGCCAGCCCCCAGGAAAAGCCCCTGGAAAACGAAAACCACCTGTCCGAGGCCCAAAAGGAGGCCACGGTGATCCTCGTCGCGGACTGCGACATGCTGGCGGACGGCTACTACCTGCGCCGCCAGAACTTCCTGGGCTATGAAATGCGGCAGGTTTTCAACGACAACCTGAACTTTCTGCTGAACTCCGCGGAGCTTCTCACCGGCGGCGACGCCCTGGTGTCCATCCGCTCCAGGGGCCGGTTCGAACGGCCCTTCACCAAGGTGAGGGAGCTGGAGGGCCACGCCCAGAGGAAGTGGCTGGAAAAGGAAAAGGAGCTCATGGCCGCCCTGGAGGAGACCAACGAGGTCCTGCGAAACCTGGAGAAGCAAAAGACCAAGGAACAGCAGTATATCCTCTCCCCCCAGCAACAGGCCGAGGTGGAGAAGTACCGGGAGAAGCGGAAGCGCATCAACGATGAGTTGAAGGAGGTCCGCAAACAGTTGCGTTCGGACATCGAGCGGCTGGGGCTGTGGGTGAAGTTTTTCAACATCTTCTTCATGCCCATCGTGGTTTCCCTGGCCGGCCTGGCCTTCGGGCTCTACCGCCAGCGGAAACAGAAATAGCCCGGATTATTCATGAGCAATTTTGCCCGAGATCGAATTTTTCTTTATTTTCAATCCGTTGGAGCTGTTTTTTTGGGTCTTGCGCCAAAGACAGTCTGATTATTGGAGGAATTCTGCCATTCGGGCAAAATTCCTCACCTTTCGGGCTCGCCTGATTTCCGCGCTGGGCTCGCCTGATTTCCGCGCTGGCCGCGTTATCGGGGCTCGGCGTACCAAAGTACGCCTTCACCCCTCTAGCCTTGCCAGCACGGAAACCAGGCTTCGTGAATAATCCGGGATAGGAAAGACAGGGGAGGCACATGGGAAAGAAGACTCTGGGGATGCTTCTTGTCGCCCTGGCCGTCGCGGCCGGGGCCACCGTGCTCGTCTGGATCCTCGCCAGGCCCGAGTCGGCGCCCGTGAAAATGGGCGACAGGCTGTTCGCGGACATAGACGTGAACGCGGTGGAAAAGATCCGCATGGACACCCCCGGCGGCGGGAGATTCTTGGTGCTGCGCAAGGAAGGCGGCTGGGTGGTTCCCGCGCGCAACGATTACCCGGCGGATTTCAACCAGGTGGTGCAGTTCGTGCGAAAGATGGCGGATCTGGAGGTGGGAAGGATGTTCATGGCCGCCCCCGGGGACCTGAAACGCCTGCATCTGGCCGAGCCGCAAAAAGACACGGCCGGCGGGGGGATCCTGGTAACCCTCCTCGACGGCCAGGACAACGAACTGGCCAGTCTCATCCTTGGCTCGGAACGCTTGTCCAAGACCGGCCAGACCAAGGGTATGCCCGGGGGCCAGTTCGTACGGCGTCCCGGCAGCGACAGCGTCTTTTTGGTGGCCCAGTACTTCGGCCAGGACGTGGCAAACCCCACCCATTGGCTGGATTCCACCGTGGTGAAGATCGACGTGGAAGAAATCGAATCCATCTCCTGTATGACCGGCTCGCCCGAGTTTGACCAGGAGGTGTACACCGTGGGAAGGCCGGAAAAAGGCGCTCCCTTTGCGCCCAGGGTGTTTCCCGGGGGCAAAAAGCTTAGCCGCATCGCGGTCAACCGGCTGGCAGGGTTTTTGTCCCTGGTGAGCCTGGAGGACGTGGCCCCGGCCCAGGAGCCGCCGGAACAGTTTTCCGACGTGATGCTGGCCTTCCGGCTGTTTGACGGACGGATCTTCAAGGTGTGGCCGGACCGCGGCCACCCGCCCGGAGCGTGCTCGGTGCGTCTGGACGTGGGATACGAGGGTCCGCAGGAAGTGGAAGCGGAGCCCGCGCAAAAGGATCTCGACGCCGGGGAAGGGGACAAGCCCCCGCAACAGGACCGGGCAGAGGAAGCCGCCCGCATGAGCGAAAAACTCTCCCCCTGGGTCTACACCCTTGCCTCCTGGCAGTGCGGCAAGCTCATCACCGACCCCCAGGCCCTGGCGGAACAGGAAAAGCCCGCGGGAACGGCGGCCTCCAGCCCGCGCTCCCAGTTCCAGGAAAAGCGGCGGGCGCGCGGATCGGACTCCGCCTTCGGGCAGTAGCGCCCGGCAGAAAACGTTTCCTCAAGGGGGCGGCCCGCCGGCCGCCCCCCCTTTTTCTTGCCATGGCAAAAGACGGGGAATACGTGATCGTCCAAGGGGTGCGTTACCGGCGTACTCCCCACGGCCTGCTCTTTTCCCCGGAGCGCTCCGGCGAAAAGAAACACCCCTGTCCGGACTGCCTGTCCTGCGGAACTTGCAGCGAGTCCCGCTGCCGCGTGTGCAGGGGAGAAAAGGGCGAAGATTCAAAGGCCAACCGACAGCCCTGAAGTCTTTCGGTCCCGGCAAAGCCCGCTGCGGCGCCAAGCTCTCCAGACCATGGAATTTGGGCGCCCTGCTAACCCGGATTATTCACGAAGCCTGATTTCCGTGCTGGCAAGGCTAGAGGGGTGAAGGCGTACTTTGGTACGCCGAGCCCCGATAACGCGGCCAGCGCGGAAATCGGGCGA
>JAFDHW010000442.1 GCA_019308705.1 Deltaproteobacteria bacterium | reverse complement strand
CGAGCCCGATTCACGCGATAGCTGCGTCAGGAGGGGGTCGCGGTACAAAAGTACAGCTTCCCTCCTCCTTCCTTGCTCTCGCGCGAATCGAACGCGTGAATAATCCGGGTTAAACATGACGTTTTCCCTTTGGCTTGACAGGCTTGCGGGCGGGCGCGGCGGCGAATCCGGCCCGCGCCTGTTGACCGGCCCCGTTGGCGGAGGTAGATTGGTGCGCGAGGAGGGCCCATGGACGACGCCCCCAAACCGCCCGTCCGGCTCACGGAAAAGGTGAGGGCCGCCGGTTGAGCGGCCAAGCTGGCTCCGGGGGAGCTGGAACACATCATGGCCGGGCTGGATCTTTCGCCCCATCCCAACCTGCTGGTGGGCATGGAGACCGCCGACGACGCCGGGGTGTACCTCGTGGACGGCCAGACCGCCCTGGTCCAGACCGTGGACTTTTTCACCCCCGTGGTGGACGACCCCTTCGATTTCGGCCGCATCGCCGCGGCCAACGCCCTGTCGGACGTCTACGCCATGGGCGGCAGGCCTCTCACCGCCATGAACATCGTGTGCTTCCCTTCCTGCGACCTGGAACGCGACGTCCTGATCCAGACGTTGCGCGGGGGGCTGGAAAAGCTCCACGAGGCGGGGTGCGTGCTGGTGGGCGGACACTCGGTGGACGACCCGGAGTTCAAGTACGGCCTGGCCGTCACCGGCCTGGTGCGCCCGGACGAGGTGCTTACCAACGCCGGGGCCAACGAGGGCGACGTGGTGGTGCTCACCAAGCCCGTCGGCACCGGGGTTCTGGCCACGGCCATAAAAGGCGGGCTGGCCGCGGACGAGGACGTGGCCGCCCTGGTGGACTGCGCCGCCGCCCTGAACGCCGCCGCCGCCGAGGCGGCCAGGGCCTTTTCCCCCTCCGCCTGCACGGACGTCACCGGTTTCGGCCTGGCCGGGCATTTGCTGGAAATGGCCAAGGCCGCCGGGAAGGAAATGGCCCTTTCCCTGTCCGCCGTCCCCCTGCTGCCCAAGGCCGTGGAATACGCCCGCATGGGGCTTTTGCCCGCGGGCGCGTTCGCCAATAAGAAATTCTGCCGCCCCAACATGGACGCCCGGGGAGAGCTGGACCCCCTGCTTTTGGACCTGGCCTTCGACCCCCAGACCTCCGGCGGCTTGCTCCTTTGCGTGGCCGAAACCCGGGCATCGGGCCTTCTGGACGCCCTTTCCGCGGCCGGGGTTTCCGCCGCGGCCGTGGCCAAGGTCCTGGCCCCCCACCCCTCCGGCCTGCTCACCATCGTCCCCTGACGCCAACCTGCGGGAATCCTTTCTCTACCCGGACCTTGTTGTCATTTTTGGTTATCCAAAGTAATTTTCTGTAAGTTTAGCCTTGAATGCCGGAGAGCAGGATGTTAAACGGGCCGCACGGTTCCCAAAAATCCTTGCAAGGCGAAGTGTTCCCATGAAAAGAGCATGCATCCTGCTCACCGTCCTGTTGCTTTCGGCCTCCCTGCCCGCCGCTGCCGGGGAGATCAAGATGTCCACCACCACCTCCACCCAGGCCTCCGGGCTGCTGGACGTGCTGTTGCCCGCGTTCACCCGGGACACGGGCATCCAGGTGAAGGTCTTTGCCAAGGGAACCGGCGCGGCCATCCGCGACGGCATGGACGGCAACGTGGACGTCGTCTTCGTCCACGCCAAACAGCGCGAGGAGCGGTTCGTGGAGCAGGGCTTTGGCACCAGGCGCTATGCGGTGATGCACAATGATTTCGTCATTCTCGGGCCTTCCTCGGACCCCGCGGGAATCAAGGGCATGAAGGAGGCCGCCGCCCTGGAGAAGATCGCGGCCGCCAAGGCTCCATTCGTGTCCCGGGGGGACGACTCCGGCACCCACACCAAGGAGCAGGAGCTGTGGGCGGGCACCTCCCTGGACCTGGAGCGCAAAAAGGGCTCCATCGCCAAGAAGGGCGTGCTCATGGAGCTGGACTACCTGGCCCCTGGCGGCGACTGGTACCTTTCCGTGGGCCAGGGCATGGGCCGGGCGCTCACCATCGCCGAGCAGAAGCAGGCTTACGTGCTGAGCGACCGGGGGACCTTTCTCAAATACAAGTACGGCCGGGAGCAGGGCTTGGACCTGGATGTCCTGGTGGAGGGCGACCCCGCCCTGTTCAACCCCTACGGCGTGATCCCCGTGAACCCGGAGAAGTATCCGCACGTGAACTACGCCGACGCCAGGGCCTTTGCCCAGTGGGTGACTTCCAAACAGGGCCAGAAGCTCATCGCCGATTACCGGGTCGAGGGCCGTTCCCTGTTCGTTCCCGACGCCATGGACATGGACTAGCCCGAATCATTCATAAAAAATTTCGCCGAATAAAATATTTATATGGATTTAAACAGGTTAAGTGCCAATGGAAGGGTCCTTGAAAAATGCACGCTGTTTCTTTGAGGAATGCTGACATCGGCGAAATTT
>JAFDHW010000441.1 GCA_019308705.1 Deltaproteobacteria bacterium | reverse complement strand
TTCCAGGGAAACGGCCTTTTCCACCTGTGCAAACGCCTGGTCCTTTTTGCCCATCTTGTCCAGCACGGAGGCCAGGGTGAGGTGCAATACGGCGCTGTTCGGGTTTTGCTTCAACCCCCGGCGGGCCAGTTCAAGGGCTTTTTGCCTGTCGCCGTGGTCCCTGTGCAGGTTGACCAGGTTGACCCAGGCATCCTCCCGGCCGGGATTCTGCTCCAGCGCCTTCGTGTAGGCCTGGTGCGCCTCGGCGTAGCGGCCCTGGAGGTAGTATTGCTTGGCAAGGGATTCGTTGGCCTTCCAGTACCAGGGATGCCTGTTGGCGATTGCCTGGTGAAAGGAAAGGGGATCGTCGTACAAAGACAGTCTGCACGTGGTCAAGCCTCCGTAGGCCAGCAGCACGAGAAACAGCGTTCCCCACGCCATCGCGGGCCTTGACCGTCCGGCCCGAACCACCAGCACCCCGCCCGCCAGGCAGAACCCGATCCAGGGAAGATAGAAGAAACGCAGGGGCACGGCCAGTCCCACGGTCCAGGCCGCGGAAAACCCCATGATCCCGAAAAACCAGACCGCGCCCAAAACCAGGAGCTTCTTTTCCCCGGCAAGCCTTTTCAAAACCAGGGCCAAGCCGCAAAGCACGATGGCCGCGAACAAAAACCGCGGCAAAAACCCGCCATAGAAAGGACCCTCGGTGTCCGGGACGAAAAAGGGAAAAACCGCGTCCCCGGCCAGAAGCGCCCACTTGCCAAGGTAGTGGACCGCCAGGAGGAAAAACGAATCCTGGGGGAGCTGGGTGTAGGCGGTCCCGAGCATCCGGGGCAGGTTCCGGATGGCCGTGGGCAGGTGGGGAAAAAGCAGGGATTGGGTCCTTTCATCCCACATGGCCACCGAGAGGTACCGCAGCCCTCCCACCAAAACCGCCACCGCCCATAAGTAGGAGGTGCGCAGGCAGATGGCGCGCCAGCTTTTTTCGTTTTCCACCAGCACGAGCAAAAGCACGGCCGCCAGGGGCAGGACCACGGCGGTGACGTGACACAGCCCGGCGAAAAGCGCGGCGTAGGCGGCCAGCACGTGGAGGAGCAGGGAGGCGTTCTTTGCGTGCAGGGCCGCGCGGTGCAACAGCAGGCCGGACAGGAAGAAGAACACCATGAGCACTTCCTCCCGGCCGGGGATCCATCCCACCACCTGGGCCCCGGCGGGGTGCACGGCGAACAGGGCCGCCGCGGCCATGGCCAGCCGCCGGGCGGAAAGGGGATCGTGCTCCAGCGACCGGGCCGCCTGGCGGGCGAGCAAAAAGACCAGCCACACGTTGGCCAGGTGGAGGGCCAGGTTGGTCAGGTGAAAGCCCGCAGGGCTGGGGCCGCCGTAAATTTCGTAGTCCAGGGCGAAGGAAAACAGGCGGACCGGGTAATAGGCCTCCACGAAAAAATAGGAAAAGATGGTGCGCAGGTTTTCCGGGGAAAGGCCGTGGGCCCGGGTGCTGGTCACCAGCATCTGCACGTCGTCGTAATTGATGAAATCAAAGAAGACCGCGCGGAAATACAAGGCCAGGGGGACGATGAACAACAACAGGAAAAGGTCCGCGACCGTGGGCCGGCTCTCCTTGCCGCGGAGGCGGATTTTTCCGGACAGCCGGCGCGTCATGCCCCGCCTCCGTGGACGTACAGGCTCCTCAGTTCCCGGGCCCGCTGTTCGTGGACCGCGGCCAGGGCGAAGTTCCCCAGCCGGCGCAAGGCCCGGGCCAGGTTCTCGTGGGCCGCGGCCATGCTGGGGGAGCGCAAGAGGGCCTCACGGAAATACGCCGCCGCGCCGGCGTAGTCCCCCCGGCGGTACAGGGCCCCGCCGTAGGCGTGGAGCGCCACCGGGTGCTCCGGGTCCGTCCGCAGGGCCCGCTTGAGCACCAAAAGGCCCTCCTCAAGCTGCCCGTTTTGGTCCAGGGCGGTTCCCAGAAGGGCGAGCATCCTGGCGGAACCGGGGTTCGCGGCCACCGCCCTCCCGGCCCATTCCACGGCCCGGTCTCCCCAGCCCCGGCGCATGGCCAACACCACCAGGTTGACCCACGCGGTCTCCTTTTCCGGGGCGAGCGCGGCGGCCTTTTCCAACTCCTCGGCCGCCTCGGCGTACAGGCCCTCCCGGTTGTAATGCAGGCCCAGATTCTGGTGGGCCTTCCAATACCCCGGGTGCAGGCGCGCATTGTGCTCGTGGAACTTCCGGCCGTCCTTGTAGAGGGAGGCCATGGCCGCGCTCTGGAGGCCGAACGCCGCCAGCACCAGCGCCGCGGCGGCCAGGGTGGCCCGGGGCCGGAACCGGAGCGCCCGCGCCGCCAGGACCCCCAGGGCCACGGCAAGCCCCACCGATGGAAGATAGAACAAGCGCGAAGGCGGAAGGGGGCCCTTGGCCAGGGCCGCGGCCGGGAAAAGGGCCGGGACGAACCAGAAAAGCCCGAACAAAAAGGCGCG
>JAFDHW010000440.1 GCA_019308705.1 Deltaproteobacteria bacterium | reverse complement strand
GTCCACCAGCTTGGTGGCGATGGCGTTGGCAAGGGGATCCATACAGTCGGGGATATGCTGGATCGCCTGGCGGCGGGCGTATTCCTTGTTGCTTTCGATGCGGGAAAGAATCCGGGATTCCCGGTTGGACGGCCGAAAAACTTTGCCCATGGCTTATCTCCCTCCGAAAAGGAACCCTATACTTTCCCCCCCGGCGAAATGCAACCATTGATTTCGGCTCTTCGGAAAAAAAGGGCTCCTTCAGGGGTTGACGAACGTCGGCATACCATCTTGCCCTTGGAGAAATTTTAACGCCAAGGTTTTCGCCGCAAAACAACGCAAAAGGGCCGCGTAGCAAAAAAAACCACGTTGGGGATGGATGCTACCCCAAATCCACGCCTTCCACTTCCAGTTGCAGCGTGGTCTGGCCGCGGAAGTGGTTCCAGTTGATCTTGAAGCACACCCGGGGCAAAAGCGGGGGAAGGTCGTCTTCCGTGTCCGGGGAGAACCAGATGGCGGAAAGCACGGGCCTGCGCACGCCGTTCTGGGAAAGGGAAAGCCGGCGCGCGCCACGGCCCACCACCCTCTGGGAGGCCACGGCCACGTCCTCTCCCAGGAAGAGCGGCTCGGGGTTGCCCTCGCCAAAGGGGCGCAGGGCCTCGAGCTCGTCGGCCAGGGCCGGACCCACCTCGGTGAGGGAAAGGGGCCAGTCCAAAAGGATTTCCGGGGCCAGGGAAAGGCCCCGTGCCGCCTTTTGGGCCTCGGCCTCGAAGCGCTGGGCAAAGGCGGGGATGTCCGCGGGCAAAACCTCCAGGCCCGCGGCCATGGCGTGCCCGCCGTAGGCGTGGAGCAGGTCCGAGCAGCGGGAGAGAATCGCCATCAGGTCCAGGCCCGGGATGCTCCGGGCCGACCCCCTGGCCGGGCCCTTGCCGTTGGTGCACAGAAGCGCCACAGGGCGGTTCAACCTCCGCATCAGCCGGGCCGCGGAAATGCCCACCACGCCCTGGTGCCAATCCCCGGCCAGAACCAGGGTGCGGGCGAACTCCGCGTACTCCTCGCTTTGTGCGGCCTCGAGCGCCTGGGCGAACACCTCGCCCTCGGCGAGCTTTCTCCGGCCGTTTAACGCCTCCAGCTTCCTGGCCCGGGAGGCGGCGGCCTTTTGGGAGGTGGTGCGCAAAAGCTCCACGCACACGCCGGCGTGGTCCAGCCTGCCTGCGGCGTTGATGCGCGGGGCCAGGGAAAAGGCCACGTCCCGTTCGTTCACCGCGTCTTTCGGCACCCCCGCCGCATCCATGAGAGCGGCGATGCCCGGCCGGGGCCGCGTGCGCATGGCCTCCAAGCCGGCGCGCACCAGGATGCGGTTCTCGCCGGTCAACGGCACCAGGTCCGCCACGGTGCCCAGGGCCACCAAATCGCATTTTTCCAGGAGGTTGGGCTCGGGCCGGGAGCCGAACCACCCCGCCTCCCGCAGGGCGGCCCTTATGTGCGCGCACAGGAAGAACGCCACCCCCGTGCCCGAAAGGTGGCAAAGCCCTGATGGGCAGTCCCTCCGCTTGGGATCCACCACCGCCAAGGCCGGGGGCAAAGTCTCCCCGGGCTCATGGTGGTCCGTTACCAGAAGGTCCACCCCGCATCGGGCGGCGGCGGCCGCGGCCTCGTGCCCGGAGATCCCGCAGTCCACGGTGGCGATGACCTTTGCTCTCCGTTCCGCCGCGTCACGCACGTGCCCGGGCTTTATGCCGTAGCCCTCGGTCTCCCGGCAGGGGATGCGGTACACGGCCCGGCCGCCCACCTGCTCCAAAAACTCGGTCAGAAGCGCGGTGGCGCACACGCCGTCCGCGTCGTAGTCTCCGAACACCAGGATGCCCTCGCCGTTCACCACCGCCCGGGCCAGGCGCTCCGCGGCCTTGTCTATGTCCGCCATGGACGAAGGCAGGGAAAGGTCGGCTATGCTGGGAAACAGAAAGCGCCGGGCCGCGTCCGGGTCGGCCAGGCCGCGGTTGGCCAGGGCCGCGGCCACGGCCCGGTGGCAGGAAAGCCCGCGGGAGAGCGCGTCCACCACGCGCCTGTCCGGTTTTTGGAGGATCCACCGCGCCTTCATGGCCGTCCGGTCCGTTCCGGGGGCCGAAGGTCCGGCCCCGGCTATTGGGATTGCAGGCCCCTTGTATACCCCAATCCAGCGGCCGGGGTAAACCGGCGCGGCGAAAATGGGTTTGCGGTTGCATGGCGCGCCCTGTTTTGATTACTATTTTTACCCGGATTATTCACGAAGCTCGATTCGCGCGAGAGTAAGGAAGGAGGAGGGAAGCTGTACTTTTGTACCGCGACCGCCTCCTGACGCAGCTATCGCGTGAATCGGGCTCGCCGGAAGGGTGAACAATTTTGCCCGAATGGCAGAATTCCTCAAATAATCAGACTGTCTTTGGCGCAAGACCCAAAAAACAGCTCCAACGGATTGAAAATAAAGAAAAATTC
>JAFDHW010000026.1 GCA_019308705.1 Deltaproteobacteria bacterium | reverse complement strand
TCCGGCGAGCCCGATTCGCGCGATAGCTGCGTCAGGAGGCGGTCGCGGTACAAAAGTACAGCTTCCCTCCTCCTTCCTTGCTCTCGCGCGAATCGAACTCGTGAATAATCCGGGTTAGGCGGAGGCTGCGGCAAACGCGCTCTTTGTCTTCATCCTCATCGCAGGAGGCGTTCAAGGTTTTAAAAAGGCTTCCTTCCGGAACTTGTCGTAATGCTTCACACAGAAAAGCCCCCCTTTCCTTTGGTGGTCTTGATAAAAGACCGCAAATGTTTCTGGCCTCCTCAATCGGCCTTTTGTATTGACCAGAAAATTTTCTGAAGGTACCCTTCAAGATCAGCGTCGTATGCCGGCCCAAAACCGCCGGCCCAAGGCCCGGTGTATCCCAAGGAGCATAGGAAGACTTGCGCATCCTGTTTGCCAGCGAAGGTTTCATCGTGGACGGCGTGGCCTCCTACAACCTTTATTTCGGGGAGGCTTTGACCAAGGCCGGGGAAAAGGTGGCCATCGCCGGGCGGTGGGCTGGTTTCACCAGCTACAAGGACCGCTTCGCCAAGGCGGGCATCCAGGTCATCCAGAGCATCTCCCCCTTTGTGGACGGCCACACGCTGGTTTCCAAGGGCCGGGCCTTCGCGCCGGACGTCATCGTCACGGACTCCCGCCGGTCCTTTTCCCTGGCGCGCAAGATCCAGGAGACCACGGGCGCTCCCTTGTTCACCGTGTTCCACGACCCCCCGGAAAACGACCTGGAAGGCGAGCGGTCCATGGCCAACCTCCTGGCCAAGAGCGACGCGTGGATCACCCCCGAACGGCCCATCTACCGCGAACTGGAGGCGCTTTCGCCCGACGTTCCCCTAAGGCTCATCGAGCGGCCGGTGGCCGGCCGCATCCACCCCAGCCCCCTGCCCACGGAAGGCCCTTTCCGGGTGCTGTTGTTCGGCCGGCTTTCCGGGTTCAAGTCGCCGGGCCTGCGGGCGGTGGTGGACAACGCCGCCGAGCTGAAGAAACAGATACCCTCCCTTGAAATCGAGGTGTTGGGCGGCGGCTGGAGAAAGACCGTGTTCGCCCAGGCCGCGGCGCGCGCCAACCGCCGCGCCGGGGAAAAGTTCGTGCGCGTGCTGGGCGCCCAGCCCGATCCTCTTCCCTTCATCCAACGCGCCACCCTGGTGTGCGCCGGGGCCACCTCCGCGGTGGAGGCCCTGTTGGCCCAGCGGCTGGTCCTGGCCTTTTCCGGGTTCTGGATCGGGGGGGTCACCACGGAAAACCTGGAGTACGCCGTGGACATGCACTTCGGCGAGCGGGGCGGCGAGTTCCGGATGAAGGAAAAGCCCGAAGCCGCCGTGGAAGGCATCCTGGCCATGCACGAACAATGGAAGACCCGGGACATGGCCGCGGAAACCGCCCTCCTGCGGGAGAAGCTCGCCCCCATGTTCTCCGACGGCCTGGCCGTTTCCCGGTTCTGGGAGCTTTACCGCGCCCTGGGAAAGACCGTCCCCGCCGCCTCCCCCGAAAACTGACCCCGCTTTTTCATGCATCCGCGCCCACGGCTTTTGCCTCGGGGACAAACACCAGGATGACCGACGCCGCCCCGGCCAGGGCCGCGCCCGCTCCAAAGGCGGCGCCACGCCCGAAGGCGTGCCACAAAACGCCGAAAAGCACGCTGGCTGGCAGGGCGCAAAGCCCCACCACCATGTGGTAGGCCCCGAAGGCCGTTCCCCGCAGGGCTTGCGGCACCTGGTCCGCCACCCAGGCCTTTTCGCTGGGCTCGGTGAATCCGAAATACAGGCCGTAGGCCATGAAGACCGCCACCAGCCAGAAAAGGTCTGTGGTGAAGGCGAACGCCACATACACCCCCGCGTAGAGGACCCACCCCGCCACGATCATCCTTTTTCTCCCGAAAACGTCCGACAGCCGCCCGCCGGCGTAGGAGGCCGCCATCTTGACCAGGTGGTGGGCCGACCACACCAGGGCCACCTGCGAGGCGGAAAGGCCGGCCATGGAAAGGGCCAAAAGGATGAAGGCGTCCGTGGAATTGCCCGCGGTGAACACCAGGACGGCTAAAAGAAACCCTTTGAACCGGCCGGGGAGCGCGGAAAAGCGCCCCCGGAAAAGCGGCTCCCGGGCCGCCGGGGCCCGGGGCCCCGGGGGCTCGCCGATTCCTGCCCAAAGAAGAACCATGACCACGGCCGCGGGCAGGGCGGCCAAAAAGAAGACGTGGCGCATGGACACGCCGGACAAGGACAACAGGGCGGCGGCGGCCACGGGGCCGGCCACGGCCCCGCCGTGGTCCATGGCCCGGTGGAACCCGTAGGCCCGGCCCCGGATGGACAAGGGCACGGCGTCGGCGATAAGGGCGTCGCGGGGTGAGGTCCTCAAGCCCTTGCCCACGCGGTCCAGAAACCGCATGGCCAGCACAAAGGGCCAGGACCAGGCCAGGCCGATGAGGGGCCGGGCCGCCCCGGCCAGGCCGTAACCCGCCAGGATGAAGGGCTTGCGCCTGCCTGCCCGGTCCGTCCACACGCCGGAAACCAGCTTCATCACCGCGGCCGTGGACTCGGCCACGCCCTCGATGACCCCCAGGGCCACCGCCCCGGCCCCCAGAACCCCGGCCAGGAACACGGGCAGAAGCGGGTAGATCATCTCCGAGGACAGGTCGGTGAAAAAGCTCGCCAGGCCCAGGACCAGGACCGTTCTAGGGATGGCCGCCTTCTTCGCCATGGTTTCTTTGCCGATCAAAGGAAAGCGCCCCGGGGCTTTTGCCGCCGGGGCGCTCGGGCTTCATCCGAAAAAGGAGGGTATTGCTACTTCTCCCACTCGGGAATGTTCACCTCCTGGAGTTCAGGCCCCAGGTAGGTGCGCTCGTTCTCGCCTAAAATGCCCAGGGACAGGGCGATCAGGGTCCACAGGTGCACCGTGTGGTACCCGGCCTCGAAGTGCTCGGACAGGTCGTGGATCTGGGAGTGGCAGTTGTGGCACGGGGCGATACAGTACTGGGCCCCGGTGTTTAAGATCTGGTTCAGCTTCATCTCCCCGTACTTGTGCCGCTCCTCGGTGTAGGGGGTCTGCAAATAGCCGCCGCCGCCCCCGCAACAGTAGTTGTTGGAGCGGTTGGGGGTCATGTCGACGAAGTTTTCCTCGCCCACCACGGCCTTGACCACGAAGCGCAACTCCTCGGCCGCCCAGTCGCCAAGCGACTTTCTCACCAGCTGGCAGGGATCCTGGACGGTGAACTTGATGCCCAGGTCCTTGTTCCAGTCGGAGTTGACCTTCAGCTTGCCCTCGCGGATCCACTGGGCGTAGAGGGGAATGATGCTGGCGATCTCGAACTTGTGGGGAATGTTGAACCTTTTCAGTCCGGCCCGGACTGCGAAGAGTTCGTGCCCTCACTCGGTGTTCAGCCAGTATTTGGCGTTGAGATCGTCAACGGCCTTGGCCTTCACCTCCACGATGTGCTTCCAGGCGTCGGTGTCCGCCAGGAACATGCAGTAGTTTTCCGCGGCCCAGCCCTTGCTGGCGTAGGTCCAGTTCGCGCCCACGATGTGGAGGATCTTCCACAGGGGCACCATCTCGTCGGGCTCGGTGACCGGCTCGCGGGAGTTCTGGTTCAGGACGTAGTCCGCGTCCATCTTGTCGATGGGCGCCTCCATGTCCTTGAAGGGCGGCTGGGTGTCGCGCACCTCGGCCAGCACATCCTCCACCACGAACTGGAAATCCTCCTCGCTGGCGCCCATGGCCGAGCAGGTGTCATGCCGAAGCGCCATGTCGCAGGAGCCCAGGATGCCCTTGGGCCGCTCCTCCCGGGGCCACCGGGACCGCAGGTTGTACACCAGCTGGGGGATGTCGATCTTCATGGGGCAGACGTAGATGCAGCGCTGGCACATGCTGCACATCCACACCCACGGGTTTCTCTCCAGTTCCTCGTCCATGCCCAAAGAAGCCATGCGCAGAAGCTTCCTGGGGTCCATGTCGCGGATGCCGGTGGCCGGGCACCCCGACGAGCACGCGCCGCAGGTGAGGCAGAGATCCAGGTTGCCCCCATCCGGGAGCAGCTTGGCGATCTCGTCCTTGAGCGTGCTCTGCTTCTTTTTTCCAAGCTTGATGACCTCTTCCGCCATAACGCGAATACCCTCCTCTCGGCAGGTAAGAAAGGCTTTCCACCGCCGGAAAACACGGGAGGCCGGCGTCTGCCGGCGTTTTCCCCGCGGATGATAGCTGAGTCGATACTGGCTACTACGTTTTTTTCCTCTTTTCAAGCCGCTCGTGCATTTGCATGGCGATGCGGGAAAATTCCACCCCCATGTTGGCGGCGACACGGGCGAATGCAAGCCTTTGCGGGTCGATGCCCGCCTCGGACAAGAGCCTTTTTGCGTTGTCCACCCGCCGGGCCGCGTACCGGTTGCCCTGGTGGAACCTGCAGTTGCCCGCGTGGCACGCGGCCGCCAGCACGCCGTCCGCCCCCTGGACAAAGGCGTCTAAGATGTAGTCCACGTCCACCTCGCCCGCGCAGGGCACCAGGATGGGCTTAAAGCCCCCGGGCAGGGGGTGATCCATGGCCCTGGCCGCCTCCCAGGCCGGCCAGGCCGAATTTTTGCAAAGAAAGGCCACGATGGTGGGGGCCTCGGCTCCGTCCTTGGCCGCCCCGGCGATCCGGCCCTCCAGTTCCCGGTCCGAAAACCCGTGGACCTGGATGGCCTCCTGGGGGCATTCGCTGGCGCACAGGCCGCAGGCTTGGCAGGCCAGGGGCGAAATCTTCGCCTTGTCGTCCCAGGAAACCGCCCCGTGGGGGCACACCCGGAAGCAGGTGAGGCAGATGGCGCACTTGTCGCGGTCCACCTCGGCCGTCTGCGCCGGGACCTCGGCCTTTCCTTCGTCCAGGATGTCCTCCACGGCCATGGCCGCATTTTCCGCATCCATGAAGCCCTGGGGGAGATCCAGGTAGCCCCGGGCCGGCCCGGCCGCGAAAATGCCCTCCCTGGTGGTGCGCACCGATGAAAAATGCACATTGTCCGGCTGCAAAAACCCGGAGGGGCCGGCCTTGAGCAACAGGAGCCGGGCCACGGACCGGTTTTGCTCCGGGGCCGCGAACTGCTCCTCCACCACCAGGAGATCCGGCTCAAGCAGCATCTTCCTGCGCAGCACCGGGTCCCGGAAGACGAGGGAAAGCACCGGGTCCTGGGAGATCTCCGGGGGCTCGTTGAGCTTGAAATAAAGCGCCCCTTCCTCCCGGGCCATGGCGTAGAGCCGATCCAGCCCTTCGGCGGCGAGATTAATATTGCCGATGATCACGTAAACGTCAACACTCCGGCGCTTCTTCAGGCGACGCACCTGCGTGAGCACCCGCTCCACGAGGAGCGTGGTGCCCTCCTGGGCGAACCCCGCCACGAAGGCCACGGACCCTTTGCCGGAAAGGACGGGATCGTCCGCCTCCAGCATGGCGTCCAGGGTGCTCTGGGTGACCACGTTGTCCGACAGGGAAAGGCCATACTTTTCATGCAGGGACTTCTTGTCGAACTCCGGGGCCACCACCACCGCGCCCACGGTGCGGACCACGTCCGCATCGCCCTTCCGCAGGGTCACGGAAAAATCGCCGGGCATGCCCGCGGCCTTTTTCAGCCGGGCGCGGTCGAACACAATGATGTTCTTGTCCTGGCGTACGTGGTCCACCAACTCGGCGAGTTCCGGCTCCCAGTCCCCGGCCGGGGCGCCGGCGGGGCCGGCCGGGTGCACGAGGTCCTCGCCCGGGTGGGCAAGGAACACACCAAAACCGCGCTTCGACAGGGCCGCGGCGCACTTGATCGCGGTGTAGCCCCCGCCCAGCACCAGCACGTCCGTGGACAAGGAAATGGTCTTGGTGGACGCGGTCCCGACGGTTTCCCGGGTCATGATGCTTCCTTCAGGTATTCCAGGGCCTCGGCGGCAGCCGCGGCCGCGTGGGCCATGGACGCGGGAATGCTCTTGGGACCGGCGGCCGTGCCCGCCACGAACACCCCCGGCCGTATGGTCGCGGCCCGCTCCAGTTCACCGTCCCCGGCGGCGAAGAATCCATCCGCGTCCAGGGGAATGAAAAGCGCCCTGGAAAGCCCGGCGTTGTCCGGGTTGGGGGTGATGCCGATGGAGAGCACCAAGAGGTCGAACGCCTCCTCCACCCTTGCCCCGGTCTTTGGGTGGGACCAGGCCACCCGCACCCGGCCGCCCTGTTCGGGGAACGCGTCCACCGGGATGTTCCGCACGAACCTGAGGTCCTTTTTGCACTGCTCGTAGAAGGCGGGAAAGCTCTTCCCCGTGCTCTGGATGTCCATGTAGAACACGGTGACGGAAAGTTCCGGGTCCTTGTACCGGGCCGCCTGGGCGATCCTGAGGGCATAGGCGCAGCACACCCGGCTGCACCAGGGGTTCCCCAGGGCGATGTCCCGGCTGCCCACGCACTGGATGAAGGCCGCCTTTTTGGGCGGCTCGCCGTCCGAGGGCCTGAGCACCCGGCCCTCGGCCCGAAGCCCCCGCTCCACCTCCAGGCCCGTGACCACGTTGGGGATCTTACCGTAGCCGTAGGTGGGTTTTTTGCAGGCGTCAAAGGGGGCAAACCCCGTGGCCACGATGATTGCATCCGCCGGGAGGGTTTTTTCCGCCTCTTCGCCGTCTACGGCCGCGGCTCCCGGGCAGGCCTGCTCCACCAGGCCGAGAACCTTTTCCGCGCCGCCCTCTTCGGAAAGCTTGCCGGGGTTCACGGCGTAAAAGGGCCGGTTGTTCGGGGACCAACCCCGGACCACAAGCCGCTGGCCGCCGGTCTTTTTGTAGCAGGCGGCCAGGTCCGCGTCGTCGTGGAGCAGCCGGGGCCGCTGGCGGATGGTGGCCGAAAACCGGCCGTTTCCCTCCACCCCGGCAAGCTCCGCCCGCAGATGCACGGTTATGCGCGGCTCGGCGGCCACGTCCGCCAAAATCTGCTCCACGGTGCAGGCTCCGCATTTTTCGCAGGCCGCCCCGGCCTTGCACCCGTACTGCAACCCGTGCCCGCCCAGAAAACCGGATTTCTCCACCAGGTCCACGGCCGTCCCGTGGCCGGCCAGCACCTTGGCCGCGTACAGCCCGGCGATGCCTCCCCCCAGCACCAGGACCCTTTTCCCGTGGCCGCTCAATGGCTTCTCCCGTGGTCAGTCCACGCGGGGGCGGGGCAGCAGCCCCGCGCGTTGCGCGATCTCGGGAACGCGGTGCTCCCACTCGATGGCCATGAGGTGCACTCCGGCCACGCCCTTCATCTCCTTGAACCGCTCGATCTGCTCGCAGGCCATGCGGATGCCCTCCTCGGCCACGTTCTTCCTGCCCGCCGACCGGAGCCTCTTTATGACCTCGTCGGGCACGTCCATGCCCGGCACCCGGCTTTGCAGGTACTTGGCCATGGCCACGCTCTTCATGGGGGTGACCCCTGCCAGGATGTAGGTCTTTTCCGTGAGGCCCATGTCGTTGGCCCGGCGCAGCCACTCGGCGAACCGCTCCATGTTGTAGATGCTCTGGGTCTGGATGAAGTCCACGCCCGCGGCGATCTTCTTGGCCAGGCGGTGCACCCGCCACGCAAGGGGCTCGGCAAAGGGGTTGGCCGCCGCGCCGATGAACATCTTCGGCCGGCCGTTCATTTCCCCTCCGGAGAGAAATCTGCCCTCGTCCCGCATGGTCTTCACCATGCGGACAAGCTGCATGCTGTCGATGTCGAACACGCCCTTGGCCCCGGGATGGTCGCCGAACCGCTGGTGGTCGCCGGAAAGGCAGAGCATGTTTGTTATGCCCAGGGCCGCCGCGCCGCACACGTCCGCCTGCATGGCCAGACGGTTCCGGTCGCGGCACACCATCTGGTACACGGGCTCCAGCCCCTCGGACGCAGCGATGAGCGAGGCCGCCCAGGAGGACATGCGCACCACGGCGGTCTGGTTGTCCGTGATGTTCACCGCGTCCACCACGCCCGAGAGATGCCGGGCCTTTTTCCGCACCACGTCCCCGTCGGCCCCCCGCGGGGGGCCCAGCTCGCCGGTGAAGGCGAACGCGCCCGCCGCAAGGATCTTTTCCAGGTTGCTGCCGGATTTGTACTCGGCCATGTCCTGCGTCCCCCTGCCTTTCCGCCGCGCCCCGGATCCGGGCTACCCGCCTTGGCCTTCCTTTTCGTACCCCGGCTGGACCGTGGTGCGGGGCACGGTGCCGGTCCACTCCTGGGGTTCGGAGATCTTGAGGATGGAGTCCAGCCGGTCCTGGGCCGCCAGGCGCTCGTAGATCTGCCGCCACGCGCAGGGCTGGTCCGGGTTCACCTCGCAGGACTCGCCGCTGGTGCCGCCACAGGGGCCGTTGAAAAGCCCCTTGGCGCACATGGTCACCGGGCAGATTCCGCCGGTCTCACCCAGGACGCAGTTGCCGCAGGCCCGGCACCGCTCCTCGTAGTGGCCCACCTCCTCCTTGTTCACGCCGATGAAGGTGGTGTCCACCGCGGGGTAGACGGGCTTGTCCGGGTAGCGTTCGGCGATGTACTGGATGCCCGCGCCGCAGGCCATGGAGAGCACGCAGTCCGCCTCCGCCACCTTGTCCTGAAGCTCGGAGAGGAACTCCATGTCGCACTGGCGCTCCACGCAGTCCGCCTCCACGGCCTGACCGCCTCCCTCGGTCCCGGCGGCCAAGGTCAGCTGCTTGGCCAGGACCTTGGCTTCCTTTTAGCCCCCCACCAGGCACACCGCCACGCACGTGCCGCACCCCACCACCAGCACGCGCCGGCGCCCGGCCACCATGGCCCTGATCTCCTCGAAGGGTTTTCTTTCCGCGACGATCACGGCTCCTCCCGGTTGCAGGAAACTCGCGCCACCTTGTCTTGCCCGCGAAACGGCCCCGTCCCGGGCCGCCCGCCTCCTTCCCGCTTGACAACGGGTGCGGGATGCACATTTCTTACAGGAAAGGCCGGGAAAAAAACCGGCCGGGAGGCTTCATGGAACTGGTCGAGTTCAAGTACGTCTACTGCCCGGTGCTTTCCCGGGAAATCCGCCTGAAACGCGCCTACCAGCGCAAACCCGACGGCAGCGAAGGACCCAAGACCCTCGTGGACTGCGTGGGCGCGTTCACCTGCGGCGCCGGCAGCGTCTGGCAGGGGAAGGTGGTCCGCGACTTCTCTTCCTGCCCCTTCACCTCCGTGGGGTTCATCCACTGATCCTTCCGTCCCAAAACCCCTGGCGACTCCGGGCGTAACAGGCCGGAAGCGCGGCATAAAAACCGCCCCGGCCGCCCTGCAACATAATCATTCCGGCTTGTTGTTCAAACGCCCCCGACCGCCGTCAAACCCGCATCAGGGCCGGAAACCGGGATGGGCCTCCCGGGCCGCGTCCAGGGTGAACCGGGGGCAGGCGCCCGGGCACAGGGGGGCCAGCAGCAGGCAGGTGTCCTTCCACAGGTGGCGGCACCCCAGGGCGTTCTTTTCCGAGGCCTTTTCGGCCGGGGAAAACCGCGCGCACGCCTCGGTCCCGGCCTGCCGGTCCAACGACTCCATGCAGTGCTTCACCGAACGTTCCTGGTCCAGGCCAAAGGCGTCGGCCCGGTCCATGGACTCCTCCAGGGCCCGGTCCCAGCTGGAAACCACCAGGCACCGCCATTTTTCGTGGTATGCGGGGTCCCGCTCCAGGGACAGCACGCACCGGTTGCGCACGCAGTGGACGCACCGCCTGGCGGGAAAGGGATACAGGGGACTCGTTCGCCTGGGCATGACAAAGCCCGCCTTTCTTCCGGCCTTTGCGGCCTTCCCCCAAATATAGAACCAAAACCCGCGAAATCCACAAAGCCGGGCGGAATACGGGCCGACTACAGCATGTTCACCGGGTCCACGTCCAGTGCCACCTTGACGTTTTGGCCGGACAGGGCGAAGAGCCCGGGCGCGGCCCGGGCCAGGAAAGACCGGAAGACCGCGTAGGAGAGGCCCTTGACCAGGATCTGGAACCGGAACCGCCCGGCGATCCGGAAAAGGGGGCTTTCCACCGGCCCCAGCACGCGCACCGTCCCGGCCGCCTCCGGGTCCTCCCTGGCGGTTTTCTTCAGCAGTTGCGCCGCCTTGCCCGCGGCCTCCCTGGCCGCGGTGAGGCTCTTGGCCGAAACCCGCACCTGGGCCAGCCGGGCAAAGGGCGGGTAGCCGAACCGTCTCCGGGACGTTATCTCGCCCGCGTAGAACGCCTCGTAGTCCTGGAGACGGGCGGCCCGGATGCACGGGTGGTCCGGCTGGAAGGTCTGGAGCACCACCCTGCCGGGCCGCTCGCCGCGGCCCGCGCGGCCCGCCACCTGGGCCAGCACCTGGAAGGTGCGCTCGGCGGCCTTGTAGTCTGGAAACCCCAGGGAGTGGTCCGCGCACAGGATGCCCACCAGGGTGATGTTGGGATAGTCGTGGCCCTTGGTGATCATCTGGGTGCCCACCAGGATGTCGATCTCCCGGTTCTTCACCCCCTTGAGCACGGAAACCAGCGCCCCCCGTCTGGCCATGACGTCGCGGTCCAGCCGGGCCACCACCGCCCGGGGAAACCGGGCCGACAGCGCCTCCTCCATGCGTTCCGTGCCCAGGCCGCCGTGCTTCACGGACTTGCTCCCGCAGGCCGGGCACCCCCGGGAGGCGGGCAGGGAATAGCCGCAGTAGTGGCACAGGTACACGCCCGCGGACCGGTGGAAGGTGAGGGTGATGTCGCAGTGGGCGCAGGCCACCGGCCCGCATTCCGGGCACTGGGGATAGCTGGCCCATCCCCGGCGGTTGAGAAAGATCAGCGCCTGCTCCTTGGCGGAAAGGGTTTCCTCCAGGGCGGACTCCAGCTCGGGCGAGATCAAAGGATGCCCGCCCCGGCCGGACCGCTTGCCCAGGTCCACCACCCGCACCTCGGGAAAGGGCCGGCCGTGGATGCGCCGGGGCAGCGACAGGGCCTCGTACTTGCCCTCCTCCGCATTGGCCCGGGACTGCACCGAGGGCGTGGCGCTGCCCAGGACCACCGCCGCGCCCGAAAGGGACGCCCGCAACACCGCCAGGTCCCGGGCGTTGTACCGCAGGCGGGAATCCTGCTTGTAGGACTCGTCGTGCTCCTCGTCCACGATGAACAGCCCCGGGTTTTGAACGGGCGCGAACACCGCGGACCGCGCCCCCACCACCAGGGGGGCCTCGCCGCGGAGGATGCGCATCCACTGGTCCAGGCGCTCGCCCGGGGTGAGCCCGGAGTGGAGCACCCCCACCCGCTCGCCGAACCGGGCCCGGAACCGGCGCTCCATCTGGGTGATGAGCGCGATCTCCGGCACCAGGACCACGCAGGAAAGCCCCTTGGCCAGTGCCGCGGCCGCGGCCTGGAGATACACCTCGGTCTTGCCGCTGCCCGTAACCCCATGGAGGAGGAAGGCGGAAAACCCCGCCCCCAGCTTGGCGGAGATCCGCGAAAGCGCCTCCGCCTGCTCCGGGGTCAACTCCAGGGGGCCGGAATCCGGCTCGATGGCTTCGCCCAGGGGGTCGCGGAGCACCTCGCGGTAAAAGGTTTTGATCTCCCGCTCCTGTTCCATGACGGAAAGCCACCGGGAAACCGACGGCACCTTGGCCTTCAGGTCCCGCAGGGCCATGGGGCCCTCGGCGGCCAAAAGCTCCACGGCCCGCCGCCGGGCCTTCTGCCTGGGCGGGGCCTGGGACACGTTCACCATGGCCTCCACCCAGGGCTCGGTCTTCGGCCGCACCGCCGGGGGGGCCACCTCCCGCCGCACGGAAAGGTGCCCCTGCCGGGCCATGGCCAGCAGCCGCCTCCGGGAGGCCTTGCCTCCCCCGGGAAGCGCCAGGTCCGAGGCTTCGGCCCGGCCGCCCTTTTCGGCCAGGGCGGAAAGCACCGCCCGCCCGGCGTCGGAAAGCCTGGAGGATGCAAGCGCTTGTTTTCCCTTTTCCGTCCACTCCACCCAAAGAACCTCCGCGGTCTTCACCCCCGAGGGCAGGGCGTCGGCCACGGCCTTGCCCAGGGGATAGAGGTAGTATTCGGAAGTTTTGCGGAAAAAGGGGATCATGGATGGCGGGAAAAAGGGCGCGGCGTCCAGGACCTGCTTCACGGACCGGACCTTCACGCCGGCCGGGGGCGCGTCCGCGGGGCCCAGGATGAAGCCGGTCACCGTGCGGGCGCCCAGGGGTACCAGGGCGCGGACGCCGGGCACGCAGGCCCCGGCCAGGTGCGCGGGCGCCATGTAGGTGAGCCCTCCGGCCACGGGGGCGGGCACGGCCACCTCCACGTACGCAGTCTTTTTCGCTTCCCTGGCCATGGGGTTTCCTTGGTGGTGAGGGGGCGCCCCCCATAAAGCCCCATCCGGCGTCCTTTTGCAACCCGCGGTTTTCGTGGCGTTTTCCAAGGCCGCGCCCGGGCGAAAGCGCTTGACACCCCCTGCCACAGGGAATACCTTCATCAAGGCCGGAGGCCCGGGTTGCGCCCGGGTCCGCCCGGCCGCCCGTTTTTTTCCCAGGAGGAACCATGTTCGGCATCAGCATGCCCGAGGTGCTGGTCGTCCTGGCCATCGCCCTCATCGTCATAGGCCCCAAGAGGCTTCCGGACCTGGCCAGGTCCCTGGGCAAGGGCTTCGCGGAGTTCCGCAGGGCCACCCAGGAGCTTCGGGACAACCTGGACGTGGACGCCGAGATCTCCGCCGTGTCCAGGCCCCTGGACGCCCAGGCCCCGCAGGACCAGGCCCCCTCGTCCTTCGGCGCCGGAGATG
>JAFDHW010000439.1 GCA_019308705.1 Deltaproteobacteria bacterium | reverse complement strand
ATGTATTGTGAAAACTGATGATTGGGCTATTAATCTATGATCATTGTAAAAAGGAAATATGATCCTTATACCATCAACAGAAAATGGATCTGCCTCCTTGAATACATCTATATAATTTTCATTCTTTGCGTTATTTTTGAAAACCCATATGGCTCCATCTTTACCATTGTTTTGAATGCAAGCAAAATATAAAGCTACCAATGGACTTGTTGTCCAGTCCAACAATCTAACCGGCAGACCATGATGCCTAGCCAAAAACAAAGCTTCCCAATCATTCAAATACCTACCGTAATGGATATATGCGCGTCGTTTAAATCTGTGAATAAATTCTTTTTCGATTTCCGGAGTAAAGGGCTCATCACGCTTAAAATAGCCGTTATAATCAGGATCATCTCTCGCAATACTAGGCACCAAAGAATACGATTTATCAGATAATCCTCGATACATTGGCGCGAAGCTAAAATCCGCTACAACTGGCAACAAGTCCTTAACGGAAAAAATTTCAAGAGGCTCAGCCTTATCTTTATATTTCCGCAATATAGGATCCTTTGATTCTTAAATCAGAATTCCTGCTTGCCAAGCCAGCTTTTTAAAATCCACCCAAAGGAAAAGCGAAGCTTTCCCAAACCAGGAAGTTTTTTGCGGGGGGTTTGGGGGGAGCTTTTTTTCAAAAAAGCTCCCCCCAACACGACCCAAAAAATCTAGTTCTCCATCCCGTGCTGGAACCTTACCACTTGGTTTCTGCCTTGTTCCTTGGCTTTGTACAGGGCTTTGTCGGCGCATTCGACCAGGGTTTTGTGGTCCGGGATGTCCTTGTGGGGGAAGGTGGACACACCCACGGAGATGGTGACCTTCAGGTTTAAACTTTCGGCCTTGAACTCGTGGCTCTCCACTCTTTGGCGCAGGCGTTCGGCCACCATGTAGGCGGCGTCTTCGGCGGTGTGGTACAGGACCAGGGCGAACTCCTCGCCGCCGTAACGGGCGGCCATGTCGGTCTCGCGGAGCGAGCCCTCGATGATGCCTCCCAGGGTGGAGAGCACCACGTCGCCGATTTGGTGGCCGTAGGTGTCGTTGAACTTCTTGAAGAAGTCGATGTCCAGGAGCACGCAGGATAAAGGCTCGTGGTAGCGCACCGCGCGCTGGAAGTCCTTGGCCAGCGCCTGCTGGAAATACCGGTGGTTGAACAACCCGGTCAGGCCGTCGCGGTTGGCCAGTTCCTGGAGCTGGCGGTTTTTCTCCTGGAGCTTTTCGTAGAGCTCCTTCAAGCGCAGGTGGGTGTTCACCCGGGCCACCAGCTCGCCCTCGTCAAAGGGCTTGGTCACGTAGTCCGAGGCCCCGGCTTCCAGGCCGCGCACCTTGTCCGCGGACTCCGCCTTGGAGGTGAGCATGATCACGGGGATGTCCTCGGTGTCCGCCCCTTTCGCCTTGACTTTTTCGCAGACCGCGTAGCCGTCCAAGTCCCCGGGCATGATGAGGTCCAAGAGGATCAGGTCCGGCATCTTGGACTTGGCCAGTTCCAGGCCCTCGGCTCCATCGGAGGCCAGAAGCACCTCGTGGCCCTTCTTGGTGAGGATGTTCTTGGCCACGTGGGCCACCAGCCTGCTGTCGTCGATGACCAGTATGGTCGCCATGGTCCTTACCCTGCCTTGATTCGTGAAAAACGCGAACCGGAAAAACCCGAAAAAATTGGTCCGGCTACAGCATCCTGCCCGCGGCGGCCACCAAGCCCGGCAGATCCTGCAGGGGAGCCACCTCGCGGGCGGCGTCAAGCTCGATGGCCGCCCGGGGCATGCCGAACACCACGCAGGTGGCCTCGTCCTGGGCCAGGGTGTAGGCCCCGGCCCGGCGCATTTCCAGAAGCCCCCTGGCCCCGTCCTCGCCCATGCCGGTGAGCACCACGCCCACGCCGTCGCGGCCGGCCACCTTGGCCATGGAGGAGAACAACACGTCCGCCGACGGCCGCTGGTGGTTCACCGGCGGGCTTTTGTCCAGGCGGACGATGTAGCCGGTGCCGTCCCGGGCCAGGCGCATGTGCCTGCCTCCCGGGGCCACCAGCACCCTGCCCCGTTCCACCCTGTCGCGGTCTGCCGCCTCGGCCACGTCGAAGGGCACCACGGCGTCCAGCCGCTGGGCAAAGGACTGGGTGTAGCGGGCGGGCATGTGCTGGACGATGAGGATGCCGTTTGGCGTGAAGTCCGCCGCGCACAAGAAGCGCTCGATGGCCTGGGTGCCGCCGGTGGAGGCGCCGATGGCCAGGATCTTGTACAGCCGGCTGCGCCCCGTGCCGTTTGCCGCGGCGAACTTTTTTGCCGGGGCCGGCCGGGGCCGGGCCAGGGAGGGCCGCACCCGGGCCCGGGCCGCTGCCCGCACCTTGCCCACGATCTCCGAGGCCAAAGCGGTAAGCTCCTCCTGAACGTTGTCCGTGGGCTTGGCCACGAAATCCACGGCGCCGGCTGCGCATGCTGTTTTCGCGGGTATACGAGCTGATCATGATCACCGGCACGGGCCGGTAGGTCATGATCCGCTTCAGGAAGGTGATGCCGTCCATGCGCGGCATTTCCACGTCCAAGGTCACCACGTCGGGACTGTCCGCGGTGATGTACTGCTTGGCTTCGAAGGGATCCGACGCCTTGCCCACCACCTCCATGTCCGGCTGTTTGCACAGGATGCCCTCCAGGATGGTCTGGATCACCGGCGAGTCGTCCACAATGAGGACGCGGATTTTGTTCATGAATTTTTTCCTCTTCCCCTAGAACAAAATAACCGACCCGGGCTTGCGGGCCTGGGGTTTTCTGGGATAGAACACCTTGCTCTTGTAGTCCTGCTCCTCGGCGATAGCCTCGGGCGCGGTCTCCACGTCGAAACGCTTCAACAGCACCTTGGCGGTGTCGGAGAAAAACAGGATTTTCCTTCCCTGGCGGCCGCCCACGTCGGCCACCTCG
>JAFDHW010000025.1 GCA_019308705.1 Deltaproteobacteria bacterium | reverse complement strand
TGGAAGTGAAGCTGCACGGCGCGGCCACCGGCGAATAGCCAAAAGGCGCGCAACGGATAAAGAAAACCCGGCGGGGACATTCCCGCCGGGTTTTTTGCCGCCCTTCCCCGGCGGGGGGCGGGGGCGAAAAAAAGGGGGGCCCGGAACCGGCCCCCCCTTTTTTAGGGGCGATGCGGGGTCTCAGGCGGCGGAAGGTTCGGCTTTTGCCGCCTCCTCGGCCGCTGCCTTGATGGCCTCTTCGCGGCCGGCCCAATCGGCATAGATCATGGCCACGGTCCGGTAGACCAAATGCGCCAGCTTGGAGTACGGGGTGTACACGAAGGTGGCGAACACGAAGATCAGGTGGATGAAATACAGTATGTAGGTGTCGGTGGCCAAGCCCGCCAGGCGGGTCAGCTCCGTGCCCAGGCCGGTCACGGCCAGGCCGAACACCAGGCCGATCAAGAACCAGTCCTTGTAGGTGGACTTGGCGATCTTCTCGTCCTTGAAAAGGCGGTTCTTGGCCATGACCAACGACCCCACCAGAAGCGCCAGGCCCGAGACATTGGCCAGCCACTTCACGGGGTTGAGCTGGGAATACGGGCTGTGCCAGGCTTCCTCGTAGGAGCCGAAGTAGATCATGGACCCGTACAGCACCAGGAAGAAGATGCCCGTGACGATGAACAGTCCGATGAACCCGAAGAGCACCATCATGTGCGTGGTGGCGCGGTCCTTGTTCTCGCCGCACTCGCTGAACTTGTCGTGCCGCAGGATGGTGAGGAGCACACCCGGCGCGGACTTGATCATGTCCATCCAGCTGAGCTCCTTTTTCATCACCTTGCCCGTGCGCACCGCGTTTTCGTGCATGTCCGTCACAAAGCCCTTGAGCGCCAGGGCGAACACCGCCACGGCAAAGAACAGCGAGGGCACGAAGATGATGTCCACCAGCCAGGAGCTGAAGAACATGCCGTGGGAGATGTGCCCGTGGCGAAGCGCGGGGGTGAAGTCCAAAAGGCCGGTGATGAGCCCCACCACGATGAACAGCACGGTCGGGAACAGCACCAGAAGCGGAAGCTTTTTGGGGTCGTTCACCATGCGCGCCAGCCAACCGGGCTTGGCGTAACGCTCGATGGCCAAAGAGCGGATGGAACCCAGCACGTCGCCGGGCCGGGCCCCGCGGGGGCACTTGGCCGAGCAGTCGCCGCACTGGTGGCACAGCCACACGTCCACGTCGGACACCAACTCGTCGGACAATCCCCAGGAAGCGGCGATCATCTCTTTTCTGGGGAAGGGTTTGTTATCCGGAGAGATGGGGCACACCACCGAGCAGGTGGCGCACTGGTAGCACTTCTTGAGCGTGTCCGCCCCCCGCTCTCCCAGGGAGTTGATGAACTCCACATCCGGTTGCAAAAGTTTTCTGTCAGCCATTGTTTATCCCTCCTAGAACGCTTGGCCGCCGTCCCGGACGCGAGCGCCCGGGACGGCCGAAAGATTTCGCCACCGCCGGCTAGAAGCCCTTGAACGGGTTGGGGCCGAGTTCCTCCACTTCCGCCACGAAGTCGTTAATGATCTGGGGAAGCTTGTGGTACTCGTCGATGGCGATCTCTTTCTGCGCAACCCTCTCGGGTTCCAGGGCCAGGCTGGACAGGGCATCGCCGATCTTCTGCATGCGGATGCTGGCCAGCTCGCTGCCCTTGACAAAGTGGCACTGGTAGTCGTCGCCGTGCTTGCAGCCAAGGAGAAGCACCCCGTCGATTCCTATGGAAAGGGCGTCCTTGATCCACACCACGTTCACCGACCCCAGACACCGGACCGGGACGAAACGCACGTCCGCGGAGTACTCCAGCCGGTTGAGCCCCGCCATGTCGATGGCCGGGTAGGCGTCGTTTTCGCAGACCAAAACGAGGATGCGCAAGGGCGGCTCGTCGTAGTCGTCCTCCGAGGGAACGCCGATGGCCTTTACCATGGAACCCACGGAATCGATGGAGTAGTCCGCGAAGTTGATGATGCGCTCCGGGCAGGCGCCCATGCAGGTCCCGCACCGGCGGCACCGGGTGGGGTTGGGCTTGGGCGTGCCCTTGGCGTCGTCGTCGATGGCCCCGAAGGGACATTCCTCCGTGCAGCGTTTGCACTGGGTGCAGCGCTGGAAGAAGAAGTCCGGATACGTCGGGTCGCCGGAACGTGGATGCACGGCCACGCCGCGGTTCACCGAATCCAGGCACTGGATGGCCTTTAGAGCCGCGCCTGCGGCGTCCTCCATGGACTCCTCCATGGTCATGCTCCTGCGGATGGCCCCGGCGGCGTAAACGCCCGTCCTCTGGGTCTCGTAGGGGAAGCAGATGAAGTTGGAGTCCACGTACCCGCCGAAAAGCCCGATGTCCCGGAAGGCCGGGCCCTGGCGGTAGGCCAGGTTCACCACCGGCTCGTCCTTGGTGGCGGGCACCATGCCCGTGGCCAAAACCACCAGGTCGGCGGAAAGGGCGATCTTCTCGCCCAGGAGGGTGTTGTCCACGTCCACGGAAAGCTGGCCGTCGTCGGCCGAAACGCCGGTGACCTCGCCCTTGGTGAGGAAGATGCCCGGGTCCTGCTGCACGGCCTCGTAGAATTTCTCCGTAAGCCCCGGGGTGCGCATGTGCTGGTAGATGATGTAGGCCTTGCCGTCATCATAGTCCTCGCGCACGTACTTGGCCTGCTTCAGGGCCACCAGGCTGGTGACCGAGGAAGCGTAGGGAAAGTCCTTGTCGTCTCCCCCGCCCGGGCTCTGGACAAACACCACGCTCTTGGCGGGCTTTCCATCCGAGGGCCGGATCACGGGGCCGGTGGCCGCCATCTTCTCGAACTGGACGTTGGTCACCACGTCCGGGGTTTTCCCGTATCCCAGCTCGGCGAACTCGCCTTCTTCGGGCTCGTAGGGGCGCCATCCCGCGGCCAGGATCACGGCGCCGAACTTCACGCCGTTGGGGTCCAGGGTGAGGATGTCGCGGCGGCCCTCGTTGTACTCCTTGAACTTTTCGGCCAGCGTCTCGTTGTCCAGTTCCTTGCCGTTCTCATCCACCTTCATCTCGTCGGGCAGGGGATAGGGAACGTCGAACTCGATCTCCTCGCCGGGCTTCTTGAAGGTGACGGTGAAATCGCCGGGCTGGCCCGCGATGCGCGCCACCACCGTGCCGGTCTTCACCTCGATTTTGGAGTGGCTCTGCACCGCGCGGATCTTCTCGTCCACGATGGGCGAGACCGTCTCCTGGTAGGGGTAGGAAAGCGGCAGCTGCTTGCGCACGTTGGCGGCCCAACCGCCCAGCTTGTCCTCCTTCTCCACGATGGTGACGTCGTAGCCGGCCTCGGCCGCGTCCAGCGCCGCGGTCATGCCGGTGACGCCGCCGCCGATGACCAGGATCCTGCGTTCCAGGGTCTCCAGCTTGTAGGGCTCGGGCAAGTTGATCTTCTCCAGCCGCTTCATGCCCATGCGGAGGTAGTCCTCGCCCATCATCTGCAGGTGGGGAATCTCCTCGCCGGCTTCTTCGCCTTCGGCTTTTTCGCCGGAGGGCTTCAGGCCGGGGTGGGCCCAGACCACCTGCTCGCGCAGGTTGACCCGATCCACCAGGCAGCCGGGGAAGTTGAAGACGTCGGTCAAGACCCGGCGGGAGCAGGCGGCGATGCAGATGGCGTTCACGCCGTCGTCGATATCCTTCTGGATCACCGCCACGCCCGCGGGGCTGCAGAACGCGTCATGGAACTTGATGTTGGAGTGCCCTTCCTCCTCGAGCACGTCCTCGGCCATCTTCTTCAAGTCCAGGGCTTCGCCGATGCCGCACCCCGAACACAAATAGAATCCATATTTCTTGTCCATGGATACCCTCCTATGCCTTCACCAGGGTTTGGATCGCCTTTAAGGCCATGCCCGTGGCGTTCTGGTTGCTGGAGACCACGTCCGCCGGCTTGGCGGCGCAGCCCGCGGCGAACATCCCGCCCTTGGCATAGTCGTTCACGATGAACCCTTCCTCCGTGAACGTTAAGTCCGCGGGGAGCTTCTCGATGGAAGCGGTGGGCTGCATGCCGGTGGCGAGCACCACCATGTCCACGTTCTGGCGGATTTTCTCGCCGGTGACCGCATTTTCGGCCACCACGACGATCTCACCGGAGGGATCCTCGGACACCTCGGCCACCTTGCCCTTGACGAAGGTGACCTTCTCGTCGGCCTTGATCTTGCTGTAGAACTGCTCGTAGCGGTTTCCGGGCGCGCGGATGTCGATGTAGAAGATGTACACCTGGGCGTCCGGGTACTGTTCGCGCACGTAGGTGGCCTGCTTGAGCGAGGCCATGCAGCAGATGTAGGAGCAGTAGGGAAGGTGGTTCTGGTCCCGGGAGCCGGCGCACTGCACAAAGGCGATGCTCTTGGGCTCCTTGCCGTCCGAGGGCTTGACGATCTTGCCGCCGGTGGGGCCGTTGGGCGCGGCCATGCGCTCCATCATCATGTTGGTGATGATATTGTCGTACTGGCCGAAACCCAGGTTGTCCATCTTCCGGGCGTCGTAGGGTTCCCACCCGGTGGCCCACACGATGGCGCCCACCTTCAGGGTCTTCTTCTCGGGCTGCATGTCCAGGTCCACGGCGCCGTACTTGCAGGCGTCCTTGGCCTTTTGAGCGTCCTCGGTCCCGATGATCTTGGGGGAAATCACGAACCGCTGGGGAAAGGCCATCTCGTGGGGCAGGTACGCGGCCTTCACCTTGTTCATGTTGAAGTTGAACTCATTGTCGATCTCGGTGGTCACGGCCTTTTCGCATTCCCCGCAGCAGGTGCACTTCTCGTTCACGTAGCGGGGGGAGACGGTGACCTCCACCTCGTAATTGCCGGGCCCGCCCGTCACCTTGCCGACCTTGGCCATGGTGAGGACGTGGATTCTGGGGTTGTCCTTGATGCGCCTGTAGTTGATCTCCAGGCCGCAAGTGGGGGGACACAGCTTGGGGAAGTATTGCTTCAGCTGGGAGACGTGGCCGCCCAACGAGGGCGACTTTTCCACGATGGTGGTCTCGTATCCAGCCTCGGCGGCCTCCAGCGCGGTGGTCAACCCGCTGATGCCGCCTCCGACCACAAGGATGTGCCCTTTGGCATGAGTCGCATTGGTGTCCGTCATGCTATCCCTCCGTGCACAAAGGTCATGCCGCGCGCGGCATATCTACCTTGACAAAAAAACTCCAGGCGCCGAACAGCCGGCGCCTGGAGGGGTTGGAAGAATTCCATCAGCCGAAAGTCGGCTTAGTCAGGAATGATCTTGTGGTAGTCCCGCTTGAAGCATTCCCAGGTGCCGGCCTTCGGATCGTACTTCGAGTTGGTGAAGCAGAACCAGTTGGCGTCGTCCTGGCCCGGGTGGTCCGCATTGTAGTAGAAGCCCGGGTAGCGGGTCTCTTTCCGGAACTGGATGTGGCGCAGGTGCGCCTCCACGGTCCAGATCCGGTGGGAGATTTCCCATGCCCTCATCAGCTCGTGCAGGTCGCCCGCCGCCAGCTTCTCGATGTCCTCACGCATCACGGCAAGCATGTCCATGACGATCTCGAGCATCTTGTCCGAGGTCTGGTAGTAGGTGGCCCAGCCGCCGCCGTACTCGTTGGTGGCCTTCATGAGCCGGAGCGCCATGCCCGAGGGTTTGATGTAGGCGGGGTTGATGTCCTCGGCGGTGGTGTACTGGTAGTTCTCGTAGTACAGCTTCACCGGCTTGTACACCAGGTTCACGAGCTCCTCCGTGCTCTGGGCCAGGGTGGGGGTGAAGTCCGCGTGGTCACGGACGTAGCGGGCCATCTGCTTGGCCGCCATGCGCCCCTCGGCGTGGGAGCCGGAGGAGAACTTGTGGCCGGAGCAGCCCACGCCGTCGCCGGCGGTGAACAGGCCCTTGACCGTGGTCATGCGGTTGTAGACCTTGCCCGCGTCGCCCCACTTGTAGTCGTCGGGCACCCAGTCGTAATCCGGGCCGGAGACCCACATGCCGCAGCAGCCGGAGTGGGAGCCCAACAGGTACGGCTCGGTGGGCATGATCTCGGAGTTCTTCTTCTCGGGCTCGGTGTTCGTGGCGCACCACAGGTTGGCCTGGCCGCAGGTCATGTCCAGGAAGTCTTCCCACGCCTCGGACTCGAGGTGCTTGAGCTCCTTCTTGTCCATGGTCTTGCCCAGCTCGGCCAGCGCGGTGACGGTGTCCATGATGATGGGGCCGCGGCCTTCCTTCATCTCGAACAGCATCAGGTGGTTACGCAGGCAGGTGGGGGTGATGGCGGCCGTGCCGTAGGGGGCGTAACGCTCCAGCTCCGCCTTGGCGGCGTCGGAGGCCACGTAGGCTTCGCCCAGGCCGTTGAGCGCCTTGGCCTTGAACAGCAGGAACCACGCGCCCACGGGGCCGTAACCGTCCTTGAAGCGCGCGGGGGTGAAACGGTTCTCCATCATGGAGAGTTCCGCGCCCACCTTCATGCACAGGTAGTAGGTGGAGCCGGCGTTCCACACCGGGTACCAGGCGCGGCCCTTGCCCTCGCCGACCGACCGCGGCATGTAGATGTTCACGGCGCCGCCGCAGGCCACCATCATGGTCTTGGCCTTGATGATGTACACCTTGTTCTCGCGGACGGAGAAACCCACCGCGCCGGCGATCTGGTTTTCCACGTTGGCGTCCAGCAGCAGCTCGACGATGAAGACCCGCTCCAGGATGTTGTCCTCGCCCAGGGCCAGCTTGGCGGCCTCGGCGACGATCCTCTTGTAGGACTCGCCGTTGATCATGATCTGCCACTTGCCGGTGCGGACGGGCTTGGCGCCGGACTTCAGGGTGCCCATCTTCAGGCCCCTTTTGCCGTCCAAGTTCTTGCCCTCTTCGGACTTCTTCCACACGGGCAGGCCCCACTCCTCGAACAGGTGCACCGAGTCGTCCACGTGGGTGCCCAGGTCGAAGATGAGGTCTTCGCGCACGATGCCCATCAGGTCGTTACGGACCATCCGGACGTAGTCATCGGGGGTGTTCTCGCCGATGTAGGTGTTGATGGCGGAAAGGCCCTGGGCCACGGCGCCGGAACGCTCCATGGCGGCTTTGTCCACCAGAAGGATCTTCTTGTCGCCGGCCCACTTCTTGATTTCGAAGGCCGCGCCGCAGGCTGCCATGCCGCCGCCCACGATGAGGATGTCGACTTCGCGCTCCTCAACCTCGGGGTTCACATCGGCCTTGAGCTCTCCAACGGGTTTGTTCGGCAATGCCATATTAACATCCTCCCTCTTGGTTGAGATTTATTCTATCTCTTGTCCTTCCACCCCCTAGGCAAGCGCCTGGGGCTTGGGGATTTGATAACCGTCGGCCTCTTCGGTGGACAGAAGCGGGCTGTCCAGGTCCTTGCCCTGAAGGTCGGGGTAGGCGTTGGCCTGGCCCTCGGGGGTGGTCCGGATGGGGAACTTGAAGCGCTTGACAACGCCGTTTCTGAACTTGCAGGTCCACATGATGTCCTCGGTCCCCATCATGGGCATGATGGAGGAGCCCAAGGGCACGAAGTCACTGTAACCGCGCACCTCAATGGCCTGGGTGGGGCAGATCTTGACGCAGGAGAAACACTCCCAGCACTGATCCGGCTCCTGGTTGTAGGCCTTCATGGCGTTGGGGTCCAGGACCATGAGGTCATTGGGGCAAATGTACATGCAAGCGGTCTTCTCACCACCCTTGCACCCGTCGCATTTCTCCTGAATGACAAAGCTTGGCATAGAATCTACCTCCTAGGTTGTTGGTCATCCTCGCTTGGAAACCAATCAGCACACAGGCGGAAAGACGCCTCTCCGCCCCCTGAAAAATCGCCTGGAAAGACACCTCCCTTCCTTTTCTCTCGCTTTTTCCTATATCAAAAAGCCGGTTCACTGAAAGAAGCGCACAAAGCGCGTCGTTATCCACACCCGTCCCGGAACCCCGAACAAACCGCGGCGGCCAGGAACCCTCCTCAAGGGGTCGTTCTTGGTGCCGCGGCAAGTATTTCCGGAAAATTCAGCCAGATATGTTTGGCATCCAAGCTGTCCGGGAAAATGCAAACACCGTCTAGCATCCGGCCATCCAAATGTCAAGCGTTTTCGCCGGACCTTGTGAAATAATTCCTTAGCAAGGACAGGGGGCAAAATCCTTTTGTGGCCTGCCATCTGCGGGTGTCGGACATCCGGCTCCGGGAGCCCCCCCTATCCGGCCGGTTCCTTTGCCGGAAAATCCACCAGTTTTTTGACGCCATGCTATTGGAACTTGCAGGAATTCGGATACACGGCAGCGCCAAGGGCTTTCCGCAAGCAGGGCGGCCAAGGTTGACAACCCGGACGGCGTGGGAGACAACAGCCGAAGACCGGAGAAACCATGAACGAACTTGCCGAGCCCAAGGAAATCTTTCCCGGCCAGGCCTTTTGCTTTTCCTGCGGGCCGGGCCTTTCCTGCTTCAACGCCTGCTGCCGGGACTTAAACCAGTTCCTCACGCCCTACGACATCCTGCGGCTGAAAGGCAACCTGGCCCTTTCGTCCGAGGAATTCCTGGGCCAATGGGCGGACATCCACACCGGCCCCCAAACCGGGCTGCCCGTGGTCACCCTGAAACCCGCCGGCCCGGAGGGGGAATGCCCCTTTCTCTCCCCCCAAGGCTGCCGGGTGTACCCGGACCGGCCTTCCTCCTGCCGGGCCTACCCCCTGGTGCGCCTGGTGGGCAGAAACCGCGCCACCGGCCAGGTGTCCGAACGCTGGTTCCTGCTCAGGGAGGACCATTGCCGGGGATTCGAGGAATCCGCCTCCATCACGCCGGAACAATGGGTGGAGAGCCAGGAGCTTTTGCCCTACAACCGCATGAACGACCGATTCATGACCGTGTTGGCCGCCAAGAACCGCCTGGGCCCAGGCCCCTTGCCCGAGGGCCTGGAAAGGGATTTCCGTCTGGCCTGCTACGGCCTGGACAGCTTCGGCCCGCTCCTTGAACAGGGGCGGATCCCAGGGGCGGAGGCGGCCTCGTTCCCGAACCAGGAGGATTAGCTGGAGTTCGCCCTCCGGTGGATCGCCTCCAGGATGGCCGAACGCGCCTGACGCGCTTTCCCTGATCCAACAAACCGAGGCTTGGCATGGAACTTACAGGCAAGACCGCCCTGGTGCTGGGCGGAACCGGCGGCATCGGCAAGGCCGTGGCCCTTTATCTTTTGCGCCGGGGCATGAACGTGGCGGTGAACTACCTGGACTGGGAAAGCCGCGTCCCGTCCCTGGAAAAGGACCTGGCCCGGGTCTCCCCCCATCACCTGGTCATAAAGGCTGACCTCACGGACCCGGACGCCGCGGTCTCCCTGGCGGACCGGACCGCCTCGCACTTCAACGGGTTGCACGTGCTGGTGAACAACGTGGAGCGGGGCGGGTGGCCCGTGGTCCACGGCCCCTACACGAAGGAACAGTGGGACCTGGAGTTCGCCGCCACCCTGCGGGCCAAGCGCCACGCGTTCGAGGCCGCTCTGCCCCTCCTCCTGGCCCAGGAGGAGGGCGCGGTGGTGAACGTGTCCTCCATCGCGGGGAAGGTGGGCCGGTGCGGGCCGGCCTCCCCCGTGTTCGCCGAGGGCTATGCCGCGGCCAACCGGGGCGTGTCGGCCCTCACCGAGTCCTGGGCCAGGCGCGCCGCTCCCACGGTGAGGGTGAACGAGCTTTCGCTGGGCTTTGTCGAAACCCGCCACGGGCCCGGCGCCCGGGGCTGGAACTTGCTTTCCGAAGGCCAGCGCATGGCCATCACAAACCACACCCTGCTCAGGCGCACGGGCCGGTTGGACGACGTGGCAAGGGCCGTGGGATTTCTCCTGGCGGACGCGGACTTCATGACCGGGCAGTGCCTGGTGCTGGACGGCGGCTTTCTGCTGGGGGGCGAACCCGTGGAGGAGATGCCCGCCGGCGTGATAAAACCCGGGGAAAGCGTACTGGGGGAATAACCGGGGACAGGTTATCCAGCGGGCTTGACCCTTTTGGACAGCACGCCCAGCAAAAACAGGCGGATCCAGTCCATGGCCAGCAGCAGAAGCTCCGTGTCGTCGGTGCGGATTTTTTTCACCACGTCCCTGGGCACCTTGTGACGCTGCAAAAAGGTGCTTTCCTTCACGAACCTCCGGAACTCGTCCGGGTTGTAGGCAGCCATGAAAGCCATCCTGGCCCGGGGGCCTTCCGGCCCCTCCCCCCGCCAGGGGTCCGCGGTGATCATGGACAAAAGCTCCCCCCACTTCAACGTCATGCGGTGGTAGACCAGGGCGTTCTGGTCTTCCATCCACGAGGCCGCGGTGAACTCGGCCTCCTGGTCCTTTCCCAGGCAGAAATCCGGGGGCCGGAAAAAGGCCACCTCCTCCCGGTTTCCCTGCTCGTCCAGGAAAAAACCCATCTCCACGGGAAAGGTCCGGCAGGCGTCGGGCCGGTCCGCGTACACGGTGCACGCACCGCCGGAAAGGAACGGGCAGGTCTTTTCCTCGTTCTCCTCCATGGCCAAGAGCACGTCCGGGAAAAAGCTCCCGGGCCGCAATACCACGTGAGTGTAGCGGTCGATGAACTCCGCCGAAGAGATGCCCAGGGCCTTTCTGAGCCGCGCTACGTCGTAGGGGTAGAGGAAGAGGTTCAAGTTCCTGCAGCAACGGCCGAAGCAGGGGAGGTCCGGCCGGCACTCGAAACGGAAGGATTCCCCCGGGGCGAGCCTTTTGCCGGGAAGCTTCGCCGCCTTTTCCGGGTCAAGTACCTTCATACATATTCCAGGTCCAGCCGGATGCTGCGGCCTAAGTTGTAGGGATCTTCCAGGATGCCCGCCACCGTGAGGCTGATCTTGCCGGAAAACCCGAATTTCTTGCGGATGACCTGCTCCAGGGCGGAAAGCTCCCGGTACAGGGGGGTGCGGTCCAGAAGGATGCTGTCCCCGCCGGAGTTCCTGGCCGCCTCCTGGAAACGGGCGCACCCGGGGCCGGTTCTGGCCGAACCGTCCGGGAGCACCAGGTGGTAGGGAACACCGTGCAGGCGGCAAATCATAGGCCGGTGCTCGTAGACCAGGCACAGGTCGCCGTGCAGCGCCGGGCAGGCTTTCTCGTACCAGCCCCTCCCGGCCGCGGCAGCTTCGGCTTCGCGTACGGCCCCGGCCTTGTCGATGATTTCCTCCCGCACCGGCGCGGGCAGGGTCTTCAGCCCTGTCCACAGGGCCAGGTACTCGCCCAGGGTGCGGTGGTAGAACAATGTCTTGCAACAGGAGTCCTCACAACCGCTGCATTCAAACTTGTGCTCGGAGGCCACCCTCTCGTAGGCCTGGTCCATACGCCTGTAAAGGTCCAGAACCCGGGTAAGCAGGGAAATCGCGGTCATTGCTCAGCCAGTGCTCATACCAGGGGTGTGGGAAGAAAAATCGCCTCGTACCTCGACAGGGCGAAACGGTCCGTCATGCTGGCGATGAGGTCGCAGACGCTCTGCTCGTCGGGCGCCGCCTGCCAGGGGTCCGACGAAAGCTCCATCTCGTTCAACGCCTTCTGGAAGTCCCGGGTGTTCTCCAGGAAATGGAAATAGAGTTCGGACAGAACCTTCTTGGCCTTGACGAACTCGTTGTGCACCTTGGGGGACCTGTATACGTTGTTGTACAAAAACTGGCGCAATGCAAGCATGGCCTCGTGCACGGGCTCGCTGATGGACAGGACCAGGCCTTTCTCGGTCTCGCGGGTGGCGTACACCACGTCGCGGATCATGTTGGTGACCCGTTCGGAATGGGTGCGGCCCAGAACCTTCACACACACAGGCGGAATCTGCTCCACGGTGATGACCCCGCTGCGCACCGCGTCGTCAAGGTCGTGGTTCAAGTACGCGATGATATCCGCCACCCGCACCACCCGGCCCTCCATGGTTCCGGCCATCTCCCCGGCGGAGTTGGGCATGATGTCTCCGAACCCCTTGGAGTGCTTCTGGATGCCGTCCCGCACCTCCGCGGACAGGTTCAGGCCCCGGCCCTTCTTCTCCAGCACGTCCACCACGCGCAGGCTCTGGTCCGAGTGGGAGAATTCCGGAGAGAAGATCTCCTTCAGCACGGCCTCTCCGCCGTGGCCGAAAGGGGTGTGGCCCAGGTCGTGGGCCAGGGCGATGGCCTCGGTGAGGTCCTCGTTTAACCGCATGGTCCTTGCCAGGGTCCGGGCGATCTCCGCCACCTCCAGGGTATGGGTGAGCCGGGTGCGGTAGTGGTCCCCCAGGGGATTCAAAAAAACCTGGGTCTTATGCTTGAGCCGCCGGAAGGCGTGGCAGTAGACGATGCGGTCCCGGTCCCGCTGAAAGCAGGTGCGGAGGGGGCAGGGCTCTTCCTCCCGCGCTCTTCCGCGGCTCCGGACGCTGGGGAAGGCCCACTTGGAAAGAAACCGCAGCTCCCGCTGTTCGAATTCCTGGCGAAGGGCTCTTGGCATGGACGAAAGTTCCTGTGCAAGGCGCCAGGAAGGCGGACAGGCCAGGGTGTCCGGCAAAAAAACTTACATTCCAGCTGGTTAGGTGGACACCCGAACCAAGGCGCCTCCTGGGCCGAAGGATATGCGGACCTTACGAAAAAGCCCCGCCATTGTAAAGCCCGGCCTTGCCCCTTGCCGCCCAACGCCCGGGGCTTCATACTGAACCGGACGGGAGAAAAGCCATGGGCAAACCCCTCATCCTGGGAGAACTGAAAGACGCGGTCACCGGCGAGACCCTGCCGGACACGGAGGACGAACGCCTGCGCCAGAAGATCGCCCGCCTGCTCCTTGGGGACAAGGGCCATGCCAG
>JAFDHW010000438.1 GCA_019308705.1 Deltaproteobacteria bacterium | reverse complement strand
TCGGGCTCGCCCGATTTCCGCGCTGGCCGCGTTATCGGGGCTCGGCGTACCAAAGTACGCCTTCACCCCTCTCGCCTTGCCAGCTCGGAAATCAGGCTTCGTGAATAATCCGGGTTAGAATTACGCCGTTTTCTCGATTTCAAAAAACGCGGGGAGGAAGGTCAGGAGCAGGGTTTCCAGGACCCAGTCGCGGTAGGCGTCCGAGGTGGGGGAAAGCTCCTGGGACGCGGCCGGATAGTCCGGGGCTCCGACAAAGGTGTAGGCCATGGTCATGAGGGTGTAGAGCCAGCGGGCCAGGCGGTCGCCGGCCCCGCGGATGGGAAGCAGCCGCTCCATATGGTTGAACACGACCTCGTGGAACCGGGTGATGTACTCGAACCCCGGCAGGTTGCCGAACCGGTCCGCCTGGGCGATGTTGTGTATGAGCAGCCCCAGGGCCTGGCGGTGCTCGACGCAGTGGGAAAGGGCCCGGTGGGTGTACAGGGCCAAAAGCTCCGCCGGCGGGCGGTCGGCCAGCCCCTGGTGCCAGGTTTCCGCGGCCGCCAGAAACTCGTCGAACACTTCCCTGGCCACGGCGGCCAGAAGGTCCGCCTTGGACGGGAAGTAGTGGTGGATGAGGGTGAAATCAAATCCCCCGGCCCTGCCGATGGCCCGGATGCTGGCCGCGTTGTAGGGGCGGGTGGAAAAGATCTTGCGCGCGGCGGTGAGAATACGCGTTTTGGTGGCCTCCCCCTTGGTGCGCGCGCCGGCGCGCCGGCGGGCTTTCGCCCGGGGGGCCGCGTCCTTCCGGCACACGGAAAGAAGCCGGTCCACCTCCTTGGGTCTTCCCCCGGCCAGGGCGGTGGTGGCGGGGCTGAACACCTCCACCAGCACGTCTTCCACCCACCTGCGGTAGGCGCTTTGGTCCTCCAGGCCCAGGGCCCGGCGGTGGAAGAACTCCGCGCCCACGAAATGGGCCAGGGCCGCGGTAAGCACCGACAGGTAGCGCTCCGCGTCCTCCTTGTCCGCACCCGCCAGCACGCCGGAAACCAGAAGACCCGCCAACTCCTCCTGCATGCGAACCGCCCGTGAAAGCCCCGGCAGGGACGCCTTGTTCCGGCCGGTTCCCCCCATGTTGAGCATCACCACGCAAAAGGGCCCTGGATGGGAAAAGGCGTGGTTCAACAGTTCCCGGGCCAGTTCTTCGGGGCGGTGGTGGGCGGCGGCCCGGGCCATGATGGGCGGAAGCCCCGGCAAAAGTCCGTCTTCCAGCTCCCGGGCCACTTCCTCGAACAGCCCGTTCTTGCTGCCGAAATGGTGGAAGATGAGCGGATGGGCCACGCCGGCCGCGGACGCGATGGCGCGGATGCCCGCTGCGGAATAGGGCAGGGTGGTGAAAGCCTCCCGGGCGGCGTCCAGGATGCGCTGCCTGGCCCCGGGCGCGGACCCCTGGCCCCCGGGCCTGGATTTTTCCGTGCTTGTCCTCATGGATTTCCGCCGGATGGGTGGACATAAAGTTATATTCTATACCACACGGCGGAGGAGGGGTAAAGAAGAGTCCCGGCGGGGCCGGCGTAGCTGATAGACGGTGTTGTGCTGGATGCGCACCAGGTTCTGCTTTTCCAGGCACCGGAAGGGAGCCGCCTGGAAGCAAAGGGGCGGTTGCTAGACCGCAAACTCCATCAGATCCTCGGCCACGGTAATCCGGCCGTCAAAGGCGGCGGCGGCCTGGGCCGCGGGGTCGATCTGGTCGCATTCCGGGTACAGGTGGTAGAGGATGAGATGCCTGGCCCCGGCTTTGGCGGCGGCCCGTCCGGCCAGGGAAGGGGTGAGGTGGCCTTCGGTCTTCAGACCGTCGGGGGTGGAGCATTCGCAGAAAAACAGGTCCGCGTCTTTGGCCAGTTCGAGGAGGTGTTCGCACTCGTCCGTATCGCCGGTGTAGGCCAGCACCCGGCCGTCAGGCGTCTGGAGGCGGAACCCCACGCTCTGCACGGTGTGCTCCATGGGGAAGGTGGTGAGGGAAAAGTCCGGGAACTCCACCCGCTCGGGCCGGCGCACGGACACCTCTTTTAGCTTCATGATGCCCTTGTGGGGCATCACCCAGTCGCCCCACGCGGACTCCAGGGCCTGGTGAAATTCCTCGAAGCCGCGGCCCGCCACCACGGTGAAGGAATTTTGCCGGGCACGGTGGGGCGGGTACTTGGTGGCGAAGATGAAGGGGGCGAACTCCGCGGTGTGGTCCGGGTGCAGGTGGCTGTAGCACAGGTGGGTGATGTCCGCGATGGAGCCCCCGGCCTCCACCAACCTCCGCATGGCCCCCACGCCGGTGTCGAAGAGCACCTGGCTTTCGCCGGTTCGCACCCACACGCAGGAAGAAGCCCGCCGCTTCCTGGGCACGCAGGTGCCGGACCCCAGAACCGTCGCCCGGATGCCGCCGTTTTTCATGCTGTGCCGCCTGGTCCTTTCCTTTCCATCGCCCGGATTTTCCCAGGAACATAAAG
>JAFDHW010000437.1 GCA_019308705.1 Deltaproteobacteria bacterium | reverse complement strand
CACAAAAAAGCGCCCCCGGCATTCCGGGCGGCGCTTTTTTCCTATAAATATTTTATTCGGTGAAATTTTTCATGAATAATTCGGGCTAGTCCTGGTCCAGCTCCAGCTTCATGCTCAGAAACCCCATGAGGTCCTTCATGGTGATGACGCCCACGAGGTTTTCCCCCTCGGTGACCAGGAGGCGGCTTTTTCCCGTGCGGCTCATGAGCGACAGGGCCTCCAGGGCGTCCGCGTCCGGGCGGATGGTGTTTTCCGTGGAGCACGCCGAGGCGATATCCCGCACCTGGGTTTCGGCCCACCGTTCCCTGGGCAGGTCCTTGACCTCGGCCGAGGTGATGCATCCGGCAAGCCGTCCGCCGTCCGCGGACACGGGGTAGAGCTTGTGGTGGAACCGGTACATGTAGTTTTCCACCAGGTCCTGGATGGTGGCGTCCAAGGGAACGGTGACCGGGTCGGTTTTCATGAACCGGGAAACCTTTTCCCCCCTCAATGCCCGGCGGATGATGGTTTGCTGGTAGGACATGTTGGCCGCCCCCCGCAGAAACAGGCCGATCAGCACGTACCACATGCCGCCGATGAGGTTGCCGCCCACCACGTTGAGCACCCCCAGGATGATCAGGGCGATGCCGAAGCCCGCGCCCACCCGGGAGCTTGTCCGGGTGGCCTTCTTCAGGTCGCCGTGGATCTTCCACAGGATGGAGCGGAGCACCCGGCCTCCATCCAGGGGAAAGGCGGGGATGAGGTTGAACCCGCCCAGAAGCGCGTTGATCAGCGCCAGGTAAGCCACCACGGCGTTCACGGACACGGGGAGGGGGCCTCCTTGGGTGGCCAGGTAGATGCCGTAGAAGGCTGCGGCGATGGCAAAGGAGGAAAGCGGCCCCACGATGGCGATGGCCAATTCCGCGCCCGGACCGGAGGGCTCCTCGGTCATCTCGCTCACCCCGCCGAAGATGAAAAGCGTGATGCTCTTCACGGGCAGCCCGAACTTGCGGGCCACCAGGGAATGGGCGAACTCGTGGACGATGATGGACAAAAACAGGCCGATGGCCCCCACGATGCCCATGATCCAGTAGGTGGAGGCGCCCAGGTTTTTGTACCGGAACGGAAAAAAGCCCGTGGAAAGGGACCACGCCACCAGGACGGCGATGATGACCCAAGAAAGGTCGATGCCCACCTCGAAACCCTTGAGGCTGAAAAGATGGATTCGCTTGCCGAACATGTTGGCTCCCAAACAAGGGTGGCGGAGTGGTTCCGCTGATTGCTCCGGCGCGGGAACGCCCGCCAGGGCATGATAAACCATTTTTGGCTTTGAAGGTTTTTTTGCGGGACCCGGCGCCGGGTGTTGCCTGTGCCGGGACAGGACCAGGGGAGCCACGCATTCGCGTGTCCGGAGGAAGGGATAAAGGGGGAAGTTGCTCCCCCCATCGGGGGGAGTGGGGGAACTAAATAAGACTGTCCATCAAGTGGTCCAAAAGGAGCATGGAAATCATTTCCCACCCGGACGAGTCGGCCACCAGGTTGGCGCCCTCGCCCTGGAAATGACATCCCTCGCACAGGGCCATGATTTCGGGGTATTTGGTTTTCAGGTTTTCAAGCATCCGTTCCGCGTTGTCGGATTGGGCCACGGCCCTTATGGCGTCTAACACCGCGATTTTCCCATCCGGGGTGAATCGCACGGCCTGGTTATCCAGCGTAAGGGTATATGCTTCGATCATTTCCTTCTCCTTGAAGGTTTTTTCCTACGATTGCGAGTTGAATAGTAATCATGGAAGCAAGAAGGTTGAATACCTGAAAACCTGTATAAGGGAGTAGGGATGCCGGTATTGTGCATAAGCCCGCGGGTAGGGCGATTTCGCGGAAAAGGGCCGTTTTCCGACGAAGGGACGGGCCGGGAGGGCGAGCTTCAGTCTTGGTCCGCCGGGGTCTCCGGGTTTTTCGCCCTGGCATACAGCGCATGGCCGAAAACGTACAGTGCAACCACTAACACAAGAAACACCGCAGCCAGCACCGGGCTTTGGCCGGTCACCAAGGCGCCCAGCCCCACAAAGGGAAGGTTCGTCAGCGTGTGTGCGGGCAGGCTGGCTGCCAGGTATTGGCCAAGGGAAATGTTCGTCAGGGCTAAAAGGTAGTTTTTGGGGGTGTAGGGGATGCCCGGGAAGACCATGAAGAAAAAGGCGTACAGTCCGCTCCTGCCGCCGGAAACGCTGGGGATGGTCCAGCCGCGGTTGCGGGCCATTTTCTTTACCGGCTCCTTGAAGAACCGGCCTCCCAAAAAATAGCACGCGAGAAGGTGCAGCGGCATGAGCAGCAGGGTGAGCCCCATTCCCCCGGCCAGTCCATAGCGCGCACCGGCCATGATCAAAAACACGCTGATGGGAACCCCCACCGGCGGAAGCAGGGCGAAAAGGGCCACAAAAGCCAGGGGGTGGACATCGGAATCCAGCAAGGCCAGGAACCGGTCCAGCGCCCAGGGCTGCCAAGCGAAAAACA
>JAFDHW010000436.1 GCA_019308705.1 Deltaproteobacteria bacterium | reverse complement strand
TGGAGGCCAACGGCGACATGATCCGCCGGGCCCGGGAAAACTTCGCCAGGGCGGGCCTGGCCGACCGGGTGAACCTGGAGGAAGGCGACGCCGAGGCCGTGCTCTCGGAACTCTCCGGCCCCTTTGACCTGGTGTTTCTGGATATCGACAAGCCGGCCTACGCCCGGGTGCTCCCGGGCATCCACAAGGTTTTGCGGGTGGGCGGGCTTTTGGTGGCGGACAACACGGCCTTCGCCATGGCCCACAAGTTCAACCGCCTGCTGTTCACCCACCCGGGCTTCGAATCCGTCCAGCTCTACACCTTTCTCCCGGGCCACTCCCCGGAGGACGACGGCATCGCCATCGCCGCCAAGACCCGGTAACCGCCCGCCGTGAATAATCCGGGCTAATCCGCCCAGAAATCCCTGGCCAGGCCGCGGCGCTTCTTCCACAATTCCCCCTTCTGGGCAAAGTCTAAAACCCCCATGCCCCGGTCCGCGTCGGCCACCTGCCACGCGCCGTTCACCGCGCCGGAAAGCCCGGCGGAAAGCATCTCGTAGCCCTGGGCCGAGTACAGGTCCGTTTCGCAACCCCGGTTGATGATGTACTTGAGCTGGCGGCACGCCTGGAGATTCTTCGAGCGCAAAACCGTGAGCAGCGCCTCGACCTCCTCGTCCAAGACGCCGTCATCCACCACCCGGTTCCACAGGTTCCACTCCACGGCCTTTTTCGCGGGAAAAAGCGCGCCGATGATGTTGACCTCCTTGGTGCGGCGCTTGCCGATGTAGCGGGACATGCGGGTGGTGCCGCCCCAGCCCGGGGTGATGCCGCTGTCGACCTCGGGCATCCCCCAGGTGGAACGGGCGGTGGCGATGACGAAATCGCACGCCATGGTGATCTCCAGGCCGCCGCCCACGGCCACGCCGTCCACCGCCGCGATGGTGAGCTTGTCCAGCTCCTCCAGGGTGTTGGCCATGTCCTGATACAGGCGCACCCGGCGCATGATCCCGTTGGGGCCCTGGGTGCCCATGCCGTGCTCGTCCTCCACCCACCGGATCATCTCCTTGATGTCGTCCCCGGCGCAGAAAGCGTCACCCGCCCCGCGGATCACCACAAACTTCACGTCCGTGGACCGCTTGACCCGCAAAAAGGCCTCCATGAGGCGGTCCGACATCTCGATGCTCAGCGCGTTTTTCACCGCGGGCCGGTTCAGGGTGATGTTCGCCGTGTCTCCCGAGATCTCCAAAAGCACCACGTCCTGGCTCATGACTTCCTCCCTTTCGTGGCTGAAGGTTCCCGCCCGTCCGGACGGCGAAAATAACTTGCTGATTGCAAGCTAATTTCCTTGTACAAAATTTAGCTTGCTGATTGCAAGCTTTTTTTGTACCCTGGGGACACTTTTTTCCTTCAGAAAGCGCAACCACATGGAAAAACAGGAAGATTTTCGCGCCTGCTCCGTGGCCCGCACCTTGCGGGTCCTGGGGGACAAGTGGCTGTTTCTCATCCTGCGGGAGGCGTTTTTCGGGGTAAAGAACTACGACGACTTCCAGGCCAAACTGGGGATCGCCACCAACGTGCTTTCCGGGCGGCTGAAGACCCTGGTGGAGAACGGAGTGCTGAAACGGGAGCAGGACCCGGCCGACGGCAGGAAGGTCACCTACCGGCTCACGGAAAAGGGCGTGGACCTTTATCCCATCGTCCTGGCCCTCATGCGGTGGGGCGACCGGTGGCTGGCGGACGAGTCCGGCCCGCCTCTCATCCTCCACCACAAGCCCTGTGGAGAGCGGCTTGAGCCCGTGACGTGCTGCAAGGCCTGCGGGGGCGAGGTCCTGGCCCAGGACATCCGCTACGAGGAGGCGGGGGGAAAGCCCAGAGGCCCCGATGGCCGGGGAACGTGAGGCGGGAAACCAAGGAAAAGGCCCGCGCAAAGCACGGGCCCTTCCCTATCCAGCTTCTGCACCAAGGCGGGGGTTTGCCTGGCTAGGCCTCCAGCTTGGACACCAATTCGGCGGTCACTTCCTTGACGCTGGGTTCGCCGTTTAAGGGGATGTACTTGAGGTCGGGGTTCTCGGCGGCCTTGTCCTTGAAGTAGTAGGCCGCGGCCAGGGTGCCGGTTTCCGTGTCGTAGTAGATGGAGTGACGCTTGTCGATGGCCTCTTCATCCTGGTCGTCGGAGCGGGTGGTGAGCTCGCCGCCGCAGACCCGGCACTTGTCGCCGTCGGGTTTGATGGCGTCGATGTAGATGTTGTTGGGGTGGTTGGGGTCGTTGGCGCACAGCCGGCGGCCCATGATGCGGTTCTTGGCGATCTCGCGGTCGAGCACGATCTCCAGCACGATGTCCAGCGCCATGTTGGCTTCGGTCAGCGCCTCGTCCAGCTGGACGGCCTGGTTCTTGTTGCGGGGAAACCCGTCCAGAAGCCAGCCGTTTTTGCAGTCGTCGGCCTTCAGGCGGTTTAAGATCATGGGGATGGTGATGTCGTCGGGGACCAGGTCGCCGCGGTCGATGTATTCCT
>JAFDHW010000435.1 GCA_019308705.1 Deltaproteobacteria bacterium | reverse complement strand
CAGGGCGTCCATGTAGCCCTCCACCACGAATACGCAATCCGCCTTGCGGCAGTGGGGCCGGGAGCGGTCCAGGGCGTAGAGGGTGCGTTTCTTGTCGTAGACCGGCGTCTGGGCGCTGTTTAAGTACTTGGCCTCTTTCTGGTCCGGGGAAAGGGTGCGGCCGCCGAACCCGGCCACCCGGCCCATGGAATCCGAGATGGGGAACATGACCCGGTCGCGGAAACGGTCGTAGAAGGTGCCCTTATCCGAGCGCACGGCCAGCCCGGCGCGGACCGCGGTTTCGGGCTTGACCCCCCGGCGCCTCAGGTGGTCCAGGAGGTTGTTCCACCCGGCGGGCGCGTAGCCCAGGCCGAATTCCCGGACGGTTTCCCCGGCCAGCCCGCGCTTTTCCAGGTATTCCCGGGCCGCCCGCCCCGCCGGGTCCCTGAGCATGCGGGCAAAGTACCGGGCGGCCGCCGCGTTCACCCCCTGGAGGTCTTCCCGCTCCTTTTTGGAGCGGCCGGAGCCCCGGGTTTCCGGCAGGGTGACGTTGTAGCGGGCGGCAAGGAGCGCAAGGGCCTCCTTGAAGTCCAGGCGCTGGTGGTTCATGAGAAAGTCAAAGACCGACCCGCCTGCGTGGCACCCGTGGCAGTAGTACATCTGCTTTTCCGGGTGCACGGCGAAGGAGGGGGTTTTTTCGTCGTGAAAGGGACACAGGCCCCAGAACTCGGCTCCCCGGCGCTTCAGGACCACGTGCTCTCCCACCACCTCCACGATGTCCGCTGCCCTGCGCACAAGGTCCACGGCGTTGTCCTGTCCCGGGCGGGTGGTCAAATCGTGATCTCTCCTTGACGCCGGCGGGGCCGCCGCACCGTTTGGGGGTGAAAATACGAGCGGCCCACGCGCATTTTCAGGAGCCTTGTTCCCCCGTATGTCCGCGTGGGCCTTGAAAAGCCTCGGCCTTCCCGCCTCCGGCCGCAACGGGTGCTGGGCCTCCGGGAATGCCTTTGTGTTGAAAGCCTTGGATAGCGCCGGCCCGTTCATCGGGCCGGGCCGATTGTAAGTAAACTATAATATAAGGGTTTTGGGAGGTTGTCAACGTCCGGGGCGGCTCTTACCGCTTATTCCCAAAAGGCTCTTCACCAGGGCGGTTTTTGCCTCCAGGTCCGCCTGGCGGGCGATCATCACCCGCTGGGCCTGGGGCGGGCCCGCGCCGTGCATGGACTCGATGAGGTAGCCCACGGCCCCGGAACCGGCCACCAGGTTTTCGATAAGCCGAAGCACCTTGATCCGGTCTTCGGCCCCGGCGGCCCCGGCCAGATACTTGCGAAGGTAGGGCCCCGCCACCGGGTCGTCCAGGTCCGACGCCGGCGGCAGGGTGCCCAGAAGCCCCCCCGCGATGTCCGTGGCCAGGCGCGCGATTTCGTAGGGAAACCGGGTCACGTTCTGCTTGCACACGTTGGCCAAAAGCTGGTCGATCTCCCAGTTGCCCGCGGGCCGGGGCTTTCCCGCGGCGGAACACGCCACCCCGCAGGCGTACAGGGTCTCGTTCAAGTGGACCATCTCCACCAGCTTGTCGCGGATGTGGGAGGCCCTTGCCACGCCGTTCATTTCCGCGATCAAGGCGGCTGCGCCGATCAAGAGGTCTCCCACGCCGGTCTTGCACCCGCCGTAGCTCTGGCGGTGGTACCCGGCGAACCGCTCCACCAGGGTGCCGGAAAACTCCACCTCCCCGTCCAAAAACACGTGCTGTTCGGGCACGAACACGTCCTCGAACACGGTCATGATCTCCTGGCCGCCGAATACGGGGTTGCCGCAGTCCGCGGGGCGGGTTTCCAGACGCCGGGTGTCCGACGCCTGGCGGCCGTAGAAGTGCAGCACGCCGGGGGCGTTCACGGGCAGGGCGAAGCAGACGGCGTATTCTTCCTCGCCGGGCCGCATGGACATGGTGGGCATGACGATCATCCAGTGCGAGTTGACCATGCCGGTCTGGTGCAGCTTGGCCCCCCGCACCACGATGCCGCCGTCCTTGCGGCCCGCCACCCGGACGTAGAGGTCCGGGTCGTCCTGCTCACCCGGGCGTTTGCCCCGGTCGCCCTTGGGGTCGGTCATGGCCCCGTCCACCATGAGGTCCTTTTCCTGGACCTCGGCCCAGAACGCGCGGAACCGCTGATGGTAGGAGGTGCCCCGGGCCTCGTCGATCTCGTACGTGGTGGAGAACACGGCGTTGGCGGCGTCCATGCCCACGCAGCGCTGGAAGCAGCACCCAGTCTTCCGGCCGCATGCGCGCTGCATGGCCACTTTGTCCACGAGGTCCGCGGCGGAGGCATGCAGGTGGGTGAACCGGTTGACGGTCTTTCCGGTGAGGAAGGAGGTGGCGGTGAACAGCCCGGAGAAGGCGGGGTCGCAGGCCATGTCGTAGGTGGCCGCCGCCGCCCGCGCGGAGGGCGCGGCCAGGGGATGGCTCTGGGCCGGGGAAACGTCCTCCCCCATAATGCGCACCCGCGCGGAAAC
>JAFDHW010000024.1 GCA_019308705.1 Deltaproteobacteria bacterium | reverse complement strand
GCCGTGTGCCGCCTGGCCATGGGGGACTCCCCCCGGGCCCACTGCGTCCACGAGCCCAGCAGCGCGGCGCTTCTGGCCGGGGCCAACCTGTTCTTCCCGGAAAAGGGCTCTTCTCCCCGGGACCTGGCGGCGGAAACCGGAAAAAGCCGTGGCCGGGACATCGGCGCGTGCGACGCCATCTTCCGGGAGATGGGCCTGGACCCGGAGCTCGCCTCCAACTGCTTCCAGGCGGCGGGCCAGCCGCCGTGGCGCTTGGGGGTGGGGTCATGAAAAGGTTTCTCATCGGCCTTTGCGCCCTGGCGGCGGCCGTTGCGGGCGCGGCGGACCGGGCCGCGGCCGGGGAGGCTTGGCGCGTCGGCACCTGGAAGACCGCTCAGACCATCGCGCCGTACTTCTACCAAGAGTTTGCGCCAAGGGGTGTGGAGGTGAAGGTGTTCTCCTTCACCAACCCGGCGGACCAGAAGATGGCGCTTTTGGCCGGGAGTCTGGACATGTGCGGCACCACCCTGGCCCACGCCGTGGCCGCGGCCTCCCGCGGGGAGCCCGTGGCCGTGGTGGCGGCGTTGTGCAACAGGTGCTCCGCCCTGGTGGCGGCGGCGGACGGCCCCGTGGAAAGGGTTACGGACCTTGCCGGCCGGCGCATCGGCTACGTGCCCGGCACCATGCACGAGATCCTCTTGCGGGAAGCCTTGTCCAAAAACGGCCTTTCCCCGGACCGCGACGTGACCCTTTTGCGGGTGGATTTTTTTGACATGGGCACGGCGCTGGCCACCGGCGGCATCGACGCGTTTCTCTCCGGCGAGCCCTTCCCCACCTTGGCGAGGATGCAGGGTTACGGCAAAATCCTGGCCTACCCCTATTATGGGGAGGCGGTGGGCGACATCAACGCGGGCATGCTGGTGGCCGCCTCCCTCCTGGAAGAGGAGCCGGACAAGGTGGCCGCCATGGTGAGGACTCACGTCCTGGCCACCCGGCACCTCGCCGCCCACAGGGAAGCGTGGCTGTCCGCGGCCGCGAAGTTCGGCACCCCCCGGGAGGTCCTGGAGCAGGCGGCGGACAACATGGAGCTTGCCTGGGACATGGACGCGACCTTCGCCGCCCGGGTCCGTGCCCTGGGGGAACGCATGGAGGCCCTGGGCGTCATTTCCCGCCAGCCGGATTACGAAAAGCTGCTTGTCCGCCGGTTCGTGATCGAGGCCGGGGAGACCACGGCGAATCCGTAGCATGGGGATGCGGGCCGGGCCTTTGATCCCTGGGAGGAACCATGACCAAGCTGCACGAGGTACGGGAGTCGGGCCAGAGCGTATGGTGCGATTTCATCCGCAGGCTGTTCGTCGCCTCCGGCGGGCTGGCCCTGTGGATCGACCGCGGGGTTTCCGGGGTCAGTTCCAACCCCTCCATCTTTGAAAAGGCCATTGCCGCCAGCCAGGACTACGACGGCGACCTGAAGGCGCTCTCCGGACAAAGCCTTTCCGTGGACCGGGTGTACGAAAACCTGGTGGTTGCCGACGTGCGCATGGCCGCCGACATCTTGTCGGCGGTGTATCAGAAGAGCGGCGGCGCGGACGGGTTCGTGACCCTGGGCATGGACCCGGGCGTCTTCCAGGACAAGGATAAGATGGTGTCCGAGGCCACGCGCCTGTTTACGGCGGTGGGCAGAAAGAATCTCATGATCAAGGTTCCGGCCACCGGGCCGGGCCTGTCCGCCATGCGCGACCTGGTGGCCGCGGGGATCAACGTGAACGCCGCGCTGGGGTTTTCCTCCCGGGCGTGCCTGGCCGCGGCCGCGGCCGTTTTGGACGGTCTTTCCGGGCTTTCCCAAAAAGGCCCCACCGCTCCCGGCGGCCTGCCCGCGGAAAGGCTGGGGACCCTGGTTTCCGTGTACGTGGGCAAAATGGACGATTGGCTGAACGCGGCTCTGGCCGGCGCGGGAGCGGAAACCGGCGGCATGCGCCCGGGCGTGGCCATGGCCCGGGTGATCCACGACGACTTCGAGAACCTGCTGTCCGAACGGCCCGCCGCGGACCTGGCCGGCCGTGGCGCGCGCCTGCCGCGGGTGATGTTCGCGTCCATGGGGGTGAACAACCCCACCCTTCCCGAGACCCATTATGCGGAAAACCTCGTTCTTCCCCGCACGGTGAGCACCCTGCCGCCGCGCACCCTGGCGGCGTTTTTGGAGGAGGGCGGCGTGCCCGCCGGCGGCGCGGACCTTGGCGAGGCCAGGGAGCGGGTCCGGCGGATGGGCAAGGCCGTGGACCTGGAGGCGGCCATGGACGCCCTCCAGCGCCGGACCTTGGCGGACTACGTGACCATCCACCGGCGGCTGCGAAGGAACATCGAGCAGCGCCGGGGCCTCATCGTGTCCGCCAAAAAGACCTGGAACGAGCACCTTGGCCCCGTGGAAAAGGAGACCCAAAAAGCCCTTGAACGGCTGAAGAAGGACAACGTGCTCGCCCGCATCTGGGAGATGGACCACACGGTGTGGAAACCGGACCCGGAGGAGATCAGGAACCGGCTGGGCTGGATGTTCGCGCCGGAGACCATGGCCGAAGCCGGGGCCGGGCTTGCCGCCTTTGCGCGGGAGCTCAAGGAGGAGGGCTTCACCCACGCGCTGCTTCTGGGCATGGGCGGGTCCTCCCTGGCGCCGGAGCTTTTTGCGAAAACCTTTTCCCCGCCGGTGCTGGACCTGGCTGTTCTGGACTCCACGGACCCGGACTGCGTGCGGGCCATGACCGCCCGGTCGGACCCGGCCAAAACCCTTTACATCGTAAGCTCCAAGAGCGGCGGAACCACCGAGACGCTCTCCTTCATGAAGTACTGCTACAACCTGGTCGTGGACGCCCTGGGGGAAAAGGAGGCCGGAAGGCGTTTCGCCGCGGTCACGGACCCGGGCAGCGGCCTTTTCGCCGCCGCGGAAAAGCTGGGTTTCCGCAAGGTGTTTTTGAACGATCCCAACGTGGGGGGGCGGTACTCGGCGCTCACCTATTTCGGGCTGGCCCCGGCCGCGCTTTCCGGCGTGGACTGCGAAAGGCTGCTGCGCCGGGCCCAGGCCGCGGCGGCCAACGCCCATCCCTGCAACTGCCCCGTGGACGGCGACAACTCGGCGGCCCGGCTGGGCGCCGCCATGGCCGCGGCCGCGGCAGCGGGCCGCGACAAGCTCACCATCGTCACCTCGCCGTCCATCGCCGCCTTCGGCCCCTGGGCCGAGCAACTGGTTGCGGAAAGCACGGGAAAGGAGGGCAAGGGCGTCTTTCCGGTTTCCGGCGAGCCCGTGGCCGCGCCGGAGGGCTATGGGGACGACCGGTTGTTCGTGTACCTCCGCATGGTGGGCGAGCACGCCAGGGACGCGGAGGTGGCGGCCCTGGAAAAGGCGGGCCATCCGGTCATCCGCCTGCACCTGCGCGACCTCTACGACCTGGGGGGCGAGTTTTTCCGGTGGGAGATGGCCACGGCCATCGCCGGGCACCTGTTGGGCATCAACCCCTTTGACCAGCCCAACGTGGAGAGCGCCAAGAAGGCGGCGAAAGAGATGGTGGCCGCCTACAGGGAAAAAGGCTCCCTGCCGGAGCGTGAGCCCGCGGCCATGGACGGGCCCATCCGCGTGTACGCGGACGAGAGTGTATCCGGCATCCGCGGCGCGTTGCAAAGCCTGTTTTCCCGCCTGCGCGAAAAGCCGCCCAGAAGCTACCTGGCCGTGTGCGCCTTCCTGGCCCCTTCGCAGGAGGTGGACTCGGCCCTGGCCGCCCTGCGCCGGGAGGCGGCCAAAAAGTATCGCATCGCCGCCACCGCGGAATACGGCCCCCGGTTTCTCCATTCCACGGGCCAGCTCCACAAGGGCGACGCGGGAAACGGCTTGTTCATCCAGCTTATGGCCGACCACCAGAAGGACCTCCCCATCCCCGACGAGGCGGGAAAGCCCGGCTCCTCCCTTTCCTTTGGCGTGCTTTTGCGCGCCCAGGCCATGGGCGATGAAAAGGCGCTCAGGGACGCGGGCCGGCCCGTGGTGGGCTTTCACCTGGGCGAAAACCCGGCCGAGGGAATCCGCAGGCTGATCCGGGAACTTCCCTGAGGCTCCGGCCCCGTCTTCCCCCGGGCGGCCGGGTTTGAAGGTTTTTGGGATTATCCCGGGCCGGCATGGGGAGAATGCCGGGTGAAGTTCCCGGTCTTCCCGGCAAAGTCTTGGCAAAAGGGTTGACAATCAAGCACTTGCCGGGCCATAAAAGCGGACACTTCCCGTGCCGGGAAGCCTTCTTTCCCCGACGTCCGAAAGGTTCGCCTTGCGGTCCGTACTTCTTTCCGTTCTGGTGGTGTCCCTTCTCGCGGCGGGCTTCGCCCGGGGCGAGGTTTATTATTATGACGGAAAAAAGGTCAGCGCCGAGGAGTTCGAGCGCATGATGCACGGGGCCCAGGTGGACGAGCCCCTGGAGGAGCCCGTGGAAACGGACCGGGGAAAGGCGCAGCCCGCCTACGAGAGCAATGCCTCCATCACCCTCATCCACCCCAAAACGGGCATCGTCCGTGTGAAGGGGGAGGAGTACCAGCGTTACTACCGCTACGGCGCCACCTTCAAGGGCGAGGAGGGCGGCACCCTGGTCTTCTACGAGGACTCGGCTGTGATCTACGGGCTGGACCGCTCGGAGCACAAGGCCTGCTACATCCACATCGGCTATGCCTCCCCCGGGGCCCAGACCTATTTCGACGGCCAGAAGATAGACCGGACCTTCGTGGTGATGGAAACCCCCGCCACGCTCCAGGGCGAGGAATGGCCCTGTATCCGCATCGTGGGGGAAAACTCGCGGCTCACCTGCACCTTTGAGAAGAACGGGTTCATTTCCATGGACTTCCTTTGGCCCGTGCCGGACACTTTCCACATCGGGTCCGTGTTCCTGCTGGGAAGCCCGGTGCGTTACTCCGGGGTGCTGCCCGCCAAAGAGAGCCGCGGGGAGGAGGAAGAAACGGCCGGGGAAGGGGCCGGGGAAGAAAAGGGCGAGGCCAAGGAAAAGGTCCGGGCCGCCAGGAACGCCGTTCCAAGTTTCACCCGCAAGCTTTCCGGGTCCAACGAGCTGACCATCCATAATCCCAACGCCTTTTTCGTCACCGTGTCGTTGCGGAGCGGCGACAGGGGCCTGGACGTGGAGGTCAGTCCCCAGGACATCGCCAAGCTGAACGTACCCGCTGGCAAATACGACCTCTACTTTGTCTATTCCCACCAGCCCCGGGCCCTGTACAGGGGGAAAAGCCTGCTGGTGAACAAAAGCAGGACGTCCATCGAGGTCCTTCGCACGGCGGACGGCCAGTACGAGGTGAAGTGACCGCTTCCCCCGGCATTCATCCCTGCGTATAAGGCCGAGCTGCAAACCCGGAGGGCCGGCTTCCGGGGCGCAGCCCTTCCTTTTTCCCGGCAGGTTTCATGGCGCGATGGTTCCCACGGTTTTCCGGCCGCCGTTTTCCGAAGGCGGGCTTTGCGTGCCCCTACGCCCTGGGGGCGTTGCTGTTCCTTTTTTTCGCGGCCGTCCAGACCGCGGATTTCGACCTGTTCAACTACCTGGCCTTCGGCCGGCTGTTCTGGTCCGGGGCCGGCGTGGCGACCACGGACCCCTTTTCCTACGTCCCCACCATAAAACCCTGGGTCCACAACGAGTGGCTGGCCGGGGTCCTTTTGTATCCCCTGTATGAAACCCTTGGCGGCACGGGCGTGCAGGCGTTGAAGTACGTCCTGGGCCTCGCCGCCCTGGCGTTTTCCCTGGCCGCGGCCAAAAGGCGGGGGGCTTCGGCGTGGGTGTGGCTGGCCGTGTTCGCGGCGTGCGTGGTGTTTTGGGCCGGGGCCTTTGCCCCTTTCCGGGCCAGGGTCTTTTCCCTGTTCTTTTTCTGCCTGTTCGCCTGGCTGCTGGAAAAAGGCCGGGAAACGGGGTATTCCCGGGTGGGGCCGGCGCTGGTCGTGTGCATGTTTTTGTGGGCCAACCTCCACGCCGGATTCTGGCTGGGCGCGGTCATGATGGGACTGTACGCCCTCGGCGCCTTCCGCGGGAAGCAGGTGGTCCGGCCGCTTTTCCTGTCCCTGGCCGCGGGCCTGGCCGCCACCCTGGCCAACCCCTACGGGTTCCGCCTGTGGACCTCCACCCTGGTCCACGCCGCGGCCCCGGACGTGGCCATCCAGGACTGGCTTCCCGCCTGGGCCGCCCTTTCCACGGGCCTGTGGTTCTACGGCGCGGGGGGCATCCTTTTGGGGGCGGCCGCCCTGGCGGCGCTCTTCAGGGACCCGGACCGCGACCCCCACTCCCTCCTGCTCATGGGCTTCTTGTTTTCGGCCGCCCTGGTGCGCATCCGGTTCGTGCTCTACCTGGCCGCGGGCGCGGCCATCTACCTGCCCGTCTCCCTGGCCCGCCGGGGGGCGTCCGGCCACGGCCCGGGCTCCCGCATCGCAATGACGGTCCTTGTCCTGGCCGCGGCGCTCATGGCGGCAGGGGACCTGCGCCTTTTGTCCGGGCGGCTCCAAACGCCGGGGGACTACTTTCTCCATCCCCTGGCGCTCGCCGTTCCAGCCGCGGACGAAACCCCGCTTGCCGGGGTGTACTACCCCACCGGAGCGGTCCGCCACATCCGCCGGAAGGGCCTGTCCGGAAAGGTGCTGCCCTCCTACGCCTGGGGCTCCTATCTTTCCTGGGAGCTGTACCCCCGGGTGCTGGTGGCCATGGACGGCCGGTCCCAGACCGTGTACCCGGCTCCGGTGCGGGCGATGTACTGGGAGTTCGCCCGGGGAGGGAAGGGGTTTTCGCGGTTCCTTTCCGCCTATCCCCCGGACATGGTGCTGTTGCGCGCCGGCTCCCCGGCGGCCGCGGCCATGGCGGGCCTGCCCGGCTGGCGGGTGGAGTACCAAAGCCAGGGCAGCGTGCTCTTCGTGCCCGGGGAAAAGGTGGAAAGCCGCGTTGCCCCCGCCGCTGGCACGGCGGCAAACCCGTTTACGAACGCGGGTTTTTTTGATACGTCCAAGCCGGTCCCGGCCGGTCCGGCCGGAACCGTTCGAGCCTTTGGGAAGGAAACCGACATGCCGGTGAAAAAGGAGCTTTTGGAGATCCTGGCCTGCCCCAAGTGCAAGGGCCCCGTGCGCGAGGCCAGGAAGGGGGACGGCCTGGTGTGCGAGTCCTGCGGGCTGTTCTACGAGGTCAAGGACGACATCCCCGTGATGATCGTGGAGGAGGCCCGGCCCGCAAAGGAAGGGGAATAGCTCCTTGAGCACGCCCGGAGAGCCTGTGCGCGCCAGGCTTCTGGTGGGCGCGTTCATGGCGGACAAAACCCTGTTCGCGCCAGCGGCCGAAAGGCTGGCCCAACGCTTCGGCCCGCCGGACATGGCCAGCCCGTGGTTTTCCTTTCACCACACGGATTACTACGCGCCCGAGTTCGGCGCGCCCCTTTTCCGGCGGATCTTGTCCTTTCCCGGCCTGGTGGAGCAGGATTCCCTGGCGGAGGTCAAGCTCTTCACCAACGAGGTGGAGAAGGAGTTCTCCCGCCGGGGCCGCCGCAGGGTGAACCTGGACCCGGGCATCCTCACGGCCGAGCGGTTCGTGCTGGCGTCGGGAAAGAACTTCACGCACCGGATCTACCTTTCCCGGGGCATCTTCGCGGATTTGACCCTGGTGTATTCCAAGGGCCGATACCGGCCCCTTGAGTGGACCTACCCCGATTACCGGGAGCCGGATATGTTGCGGTTTCTGCTCCAGGCCCGGAAGAAGTACCTGGCGGATTTGGCCCTTTGCCGGGACCAGCAAAAGACCAAGGACGGGACCAGCCCATGATCGCCAGCATGACCGCCTTTGCCCGTGCGGAAAAGACCCTGCCGGAACTGAGGGTGAGCGTGGAGGTGAAATCCGTGAACCACCGGTTCTGCGAGGTGGTGGTGCGCCTGCCCCGGGCCTACCTTCCCCTGGAGGAAGAGGTGAAGCGCGCAGTGCGGGAGCATGTGGCCCGGGGCAGGGTGGACGTGTACGTAGACGTGGTGAGCACGGCCGAGGCGGCGCGCACCTTCGAGGTGGACGAGAGCCTGGCCGCGGCCTACGCCCAGGCCCTGGAGAAGCTTAAGCAGGCGCTGGGGATCACCGAGGACGTACCCCTGGCCCTGGTGGCCCGGCAGGAAGGGGTGGTAACCCCGGTGTCCCGCCAGCCGGACCTGGACCGGGAGTGGCCCCAGATAAGAGAGGTGCTGGCCGAAGCCCTGGACGTGTTCGCCGCCATGCGGAGGACCGAGGGGGCGGCCCTGGAGCGCGATTTCCGCCTGCGCATAGAGGAGCTGGCCGGACTTCTGGAGAAGATTTCCGCCCACGCGGACGAGGTGCCCAGGCGCGTCCACGAGAAGTACGCCCAGCGCATTTCGGCGTTGGCCGGCGAGGCGGCGGACCCGGCCCGTGTGGTCCAGGAGGCCGCCCTGCTGGCGGACAAGGCGGACATCACCGAGGAGATCGTGCGGGCCAAAAGCCACCTTTCCCAGTTCGCGCAGCTCATGGAAGGCGGGGAGCCGGCGGGCCGCTCTTTGAACTTTTTGGCCCAGGAGCTGTTGCGGGAGTTTTCCACCATGGGGGCCAAGAGCGTGGACCCGGACCTCTCCCACCTGGTGGTTTCCGCCAAGACCGAGGTGGAAAAGCTGCGGGAACAGATCGCCAACGTGGAGTAGCAGCCATGGACAAGCGGCAGGGAAGAAGGAAACTTTTCGGTTCGGACCCGGTGCTCAACATCGGGTTCGGCAACAGCGTTCCCGCCTCCCGGGTGGTGGCCATCGTAAGCCCCAACAGCGCGCCCATCAAAAGGCTCAAGGACGAGGCCCGCGCCGAGCACCGGCTGGTGGACGCCACCTGCGGCCGGAAGACCCGCTCCATCATCGTCACGGACTCCAACCACGTGATCCTCTCCGCCATCCAGGCCGAAACCGTGGCCCAGCGTTTCGGCGCGCTTCGCGACAAGCGGGAGGACGCGCCCGCCGAGGAAGCATGAGCGCAAAGGGCGCGCTGTTCGTGGTATCCGCGCCCTCGGGCGCGGGCAAGACCACCCTGGTGAACCTGGTGCGCGAGCGCCTGCCCAACCTGGCCTATTCCGTGTCCTCCACCACCAGGCCGCCCCGTGCCGGCGAGGTCCACGGCAGGGACTACTTCTTTTTGTCCGAACAGGAGTTTAAAAAGGGCGTCGAGGAGGGCCGGTGGGCGGAATGGGCGCGTGTCCACGGCAACTACTACGGCACGGACGCCCGCTGGCTCGAGGATGCGCTGGATGCGGGCTGCTTCCTGCTTTTGGACATCGACGTGCAGGGCGCGCGGCAGATCAAACAGCGGTTTCCCGATGGCGTGTTCGTGTTCATCCTCCCCCCATCCATGGAGGAGCTGAAAAGGCGGCTTGCCGGCCGGGGCACGGACGATCCCGACGTGGTGGCCCGGCGGCTCGCCGACGCCGAGTGGGAGATGGACAACCGGGATTTCTACGACCACGAGATCATGAACGACGACTTGGAAACGGCTGCCGGCGAGCTTTTGAGCATCATCCGCTCCCGTGGCGAGCCGCCGCCGTGCCCGGCGGCCACGTGACCACGGAACTGGTATACGGCGTCCACCCGGTGGAGGAGGCGCTCCGGGCCGGGCGCAGGAAACTTGTCGAGGTGGTCCTGGCCAAGGGCGCCAAGGAAGGGACCGTGGCCGGGGTGCGGTACCTGGCGGAAAAAAGGCGCGTACCCGTGCGGTTCGTGGGGCCGGGCTTCTGGAAGGCCGCCCGGTTGGAGCGCCAGCCCGCAGCCTTGAAGGCCGGGCCCCTGCCGGAGACGGACGTGGAGGGGCTGTTGCAAGCGGTTTCCCGCGCGGGCGGGCCGGGGCTGGTTTTGCTCCTGGACCGGGTGGCCGACCCCCAGAACCTGGGGGCGCTCGCACGGTCCGCCCTGTGCGCCGGGGCCCACGGCCTGGTGCTGGCCAAAAGAAGGTCCGCGCCCCTTTCTCCCGCGGCCTCCAAGGCCTCGGCCGGGGCCCTGGAACACGTCCTCGTGGCCAGGGCGCCCAACCTGGTCCGGGCCGTGGAGCGGTTCAAGGAAAACGGGTACTGGGTCTTCGGGGCGGACGCCGCCGGAGGCCGGACCATCTGGGAGGCGGATTTTTCCACCCCCGTGGTGTTGTGCATCGGCGCGGAGGGCCGGGGGCTTTCCCGGCTGCTCGCCGAGCGGTGCGACTTTTTGGTGCGCATCCCCCAGAAGGGGCCGGTGGCATCGTTAAACGCCTCGGCCGCCGGGGCGGTGCTGTTGTTCGAGGCCGCGCGCCAGCGCCGGAGGTTTGCTGAATAGACGCTTATCCCGGGGCGGCCGGGATGGAAATGGACGGGACATGGAACAGCAAGGCGAAAAGATCACCATCGGCGCGGACGGAAAGCTGACGGTGGGGGACAACCCCATGATCGCGTTCATCGAGGGCGACGGCACGGGGCCGGACATCTGGCGGGCGGCCCGCGGCGTGCTGGACGCCGGGGTCGCGGCGGCTTACGGCGGAAAGAGGCGAATCGCCTGGGTGGAGGTCCTGGCCGGGGAAAAGGCCCACAAGCTCACGGGCGAGTGGCTGCCCCGGAAGACCCTGGAGGTCATCAAAGACCTGAAGGTGGCTATCAAGGGGCCCCTGACCACGCCCGTGGGCGGCGGCATGCGCAGCCTGAACGTGGCCATCCGCCAGATTTTGGACCTCTACGCCTGCGTGCGGCCGGTGAGATACGTGCCCCCGGTTCCGAGCCCCCTGAAGGAGCCGGAAAAGGTGGACATGGTGGTGTTCCGGGAAAACACCGAGGACCTGTACGCGGGCATTGAGTACGAGGCCGGGAGCGAACAGGCGGAGAAGCTCACCCGGTTTCTTGAGGACGAGCTGGGGGCGTCCGTGCCCGAGGGCGCGGGGTTGGGCATCAAGCCCATGAGCAAGAAGAACACCTCCCGCTTGGTGGCCCGGGCCATCGACTACGCCATCGACCGCGGCCTTTCCTCCGTGACCCTCATGCACAAGGGCAACATCATGAAGTTCACGGAAGGGGCCTTTGCCAAGTGGGGGTACGAAACCGCCCGGGAGCTGTACGGCGACCGCACCATCACGGAAAACGAACTGTGGGACGACTATAACGGGAAGCGGCCCGAGGGCCGCGTGGTCATCAAGGACCGCATCGCGGACATGCTGTTCCAGCAGGTGCTTCTCCGGCCCGAGGAGTTCGACGTCATCGCCACGCCCAACCTGAACGGCGACTACATCTCCGACGCCCTGGCCGCCCAGGCCGGCGGGCTGGGCATGGCGCCGGGCGCGAACATGGGCGACCGTTGCGCCGTGTTCGAGGCCACCCACGGCACGGCCCCCAAGTACGCGGGGCTGGACAAGGTCAACCCCGGGTCCGTGATCCTCTCCGGCGTCATGATGCTGGAGCACCTGGGGTGGAACGAGGCGGCGCAAGCCGTGCGGGACGCCCTGGCGGCCACCATCGCCGACGGCGTGGTCACCTACGACCTGGCCCGGCAGATGCCCGGTGCAAGGGAGGTGAAGTGCTCGACGTTCGGCCGGGAAATCGAGAAGCGCCTGAAGGGATAGGCCGCTTCAGACGAGGCGCGGCTAGGTTGGCGCGAGCGGCTTCGGCCGCGGTCTCCGCTCTGGCGGACCTTTTGTACCCGGAGCCCTGCTGCGCCTGCGGCGGCCTGCGGCCGGCCCGGCCCGCGCCGGGCAAAAAGGAGGTCTTGTCCCCCCTTTCCGCGTGCCTGTGTCCCCGGTGCCTGGACCTTTGCCTGGCCGTGGAGCCCCCCATGTGCCCGGTGTGCGGGGTGCCCTACGCCGCCGGGGTGAACCACGTCTGCTCTGCGTGCTCCCAGGCAAGCCCCGGGTTCACCACCGCCCGGGCCGTCGGGGTGTACGCCGGGCCCCTGCGCCGGGCCGTGCACGAGTACAAGTACCGCATGCACCGGGGCCTGGCCCGGCCCCTGGGCCGCGCCCTGGCCAACGCCTACCAGGCGTTCTACGGCCCCGGAACCAACGACCTGGCGATACCCGTGCCCCTGCACGTCTCCCGCCTGCGCTACCGGGGGTTCAACCAGGCGTTTCTGCTCCTGCCGCCGCATTCCGGCGCGCGGGGCTGGGACATCCCCGTGCAGCCGCGGGCCCTGGTGCGGGTGAAGCGCACCAAGACCCAGCTGGGGCTTTCGGCCAGGGAGCGGGTGCAAAATCTGAAGGGCGCGTTCGCCGTGCCCGACCCCGCGCTGGTCAAGGGAAAACGCGTGCTTTTGGTGGACGACGTGTACACCACCGGGGCCACGGCCCGGGCCTGCGCCAAGGTGCTGTTCGCCGCCGGGGCCCAAGAGGTGAACGTGCTCACCCTGGCCCGCGTGGGGTGGTGAGGAAGATCATGCAAGACAAGATCGTGTCCGCGGCGGAGGCCAAAGAACGCGTGGCCGGATACAAGAACCAGGGCCTTACGGTGGTGTTCACCAACGGCTGCTTCGACATCCTCCACGCAGGCCACGTGCGCTACCTGGCAGAGGCCCGCGAAAAGGGCGACGTGCTGGTGGTGGGCGTAAACTCGGACAGGAGCGTATCCTCCATCAAGGGCCGCGGCCGCCCCCTGGTGCCCCTGCGGGAACGCGCCGAGGTGCTGGCCGCGCTCGAATCCGTGTCCCTGGTGGTGCCCTTTGACGAAGACACCCCCGAACGGCTCATCGAGGCTCTTGCCCCCCACGTGCTGGTGAAGGGCGCGGACTGGCCCGAGGACAAGATCGCCGGGGCCGCCGCCGTGCGCGCCGCGGGCGGCGAGGTGGTGCGGGTGCCCCTTTCCCCCGGCCTGTCCACCACCGGCATAATCAAGAAGATCCTGGAAACCTTCAAGGACGGTCCCGGG
>JAFDHW010000023.1 GCA_019308705.1 Deltaproteobacteria bacterium | reverse complement strand
TGCGCTACATCGACGGCAAGCCCACCGAGATCACCAAGGTCGTCATCAGCCACCAGACCGAGGACGTGCCCCTGGAACAGGTGCGGGAAGACCTGGTGGCCGCGGCCCAGAGGATCCTTGCGCCCACGGGGCTTCTCACGGACAAGACCGAAAAGTTCGTCAACCCCACGGGCGTGTTCGTTCTGGGCGGTCCCTACGCGGACGCGGGGCTCACCGGCCGTAAGATCATCGTGGACACCTACGGCGGCGTGGGCAGCCACGGCGGCGGGGCCTTCTCGGGCAAGGACCCCTCCAAGGTGGACCGTTCCGCGGCCTACTACGCCCGGTACGCGGCCAAGAACATCGTGGCCGCCGGCCTGGCGGAAAAATGCGAGATCCAGGTGGCCTACGCCATCGGCATGGCCCGGCCGCTTTCCATCAACGTGGACACCTACGGAACTGCCGCCGTGGACGTTTCCGTCATCGAGAAGCTCCTGGAATCCGAGGAATTTTTCGACTTTCGGCCCGCGGCCCTCATCAAGGAACTGGGCCTTTTGACCCCGGACGGCTGGTCCTACCGGGAAACCGCCGCTTACGGCCACTTCGGCAGGGACATTTTTCCCTGGGAGCGCACGGACAAGGCCCGGGCCCTGGCCAAGGCGGCCAAGGGAAACGCCGCGGCCTGAAAAAGAGCGCGGCCGCGACAAGAAACATTCACGTTCAACTATTTGGAGGACCGTATGCTGATGAAAGCCGGCGATTACAAAGTCAAAGATATAGGGCTGGCAGAGCTGGGGCGCAAGGAGATCGCCATCGCCGAGCACGAGATGCCCGGCCTGATGGCCACCCGGGAAAAGTATGGCCCCCAGAAGCCCCTGGCCGGCGCCCGGATCATGGGCAGCCTGCACATGACCGTCCAGACCGCGGTGCTCATCCAGACCCTGGTGGAACTCGGCGCGGACGTGCGCTGGGCGTCCTGCAACATCTTCTCCACCCAGGACCATGCCGCCGCGGCCATCGCGGACGCGGGCGTGCCCGTGTTCGCCTGGAAGGGCGAGACCCTGGATGAGTACTGGTGGTGCACCAAAAAGGCCATCACCTGGCCCAACGGCAAGGGGCCGAACCTCGTCGTGGACGACGGCGGCGACGCCACCCTGCTCATCCACCGGGGATACCAGGCCGAGGAAAACCCGGCCATCCTGGACGAGCCCACCAACAACAAGGAACTCAAGATAGTCAACGCGCTTTTGAAGGAAACCCTCAAGGAAAACGATCGCTTCTGGCACGACGTGGTCTCCGAATGGAGGGGCGTTTCCGAGGAAACCACCACGGGCGTGAACCGGCTGTACAAGATGGCCAAGGAGGGCAGCCTCCTGGTGCGGGCCATCAACGTCAACGACTCGGTGACCAAGAGCAAGTTCGACAACATCTACGGTTGCCGGGAGTCGTTGGTGGACGGCATCAAGCGGGCCACGGACGTGATGGTGGCCGGCAAGGTCGCCGTGGTCTGCGGGTACGGCGACGTGGGCAAGGGCTCCGCCGAGGCCCTGGCCGCGCACAAGGCCCGGGTCATCGTGACCGAGATCGACCCCATCTGCGCGCTCCAGGCGCTCATGGCCGGCTACACGGTGCAGACCGTGGAGGACACCCTGGGCAAGGCGGACATCTACGTCACCGCCACGGGCAACAGGGACGTCATCACCGCCGAGCACATGTCCAAGATGAAGGACCAGGCCATCGTGTGCAACATCGGCCACTTTGACAACGAGATCCAGGTGGACGAGCTCTTGGCCTGGCCGGGCGTCGTACGCGAGAACATCAAGCCCCAGGTGGACAAGTTCACCTTCGAGGATGGCCACTGCATCTACCTGCTGGCCGAGGGCCGGCTGGTGAACCTGGGCTGCGCCACGGGACACCCCAGTTTCGTCATGTCCAATTCCTTCACCAACCAGACCCTGGCCCAGATCGACCTGTGGCAGAACGAGGGCCCGGTCGGCGTGACCACCCTGTCCAAGGAGCTGGACGAGGAGGTGGCCCGCCTGCACCTGGCCCACCTGGGCGCAAAGCTCACCAAGCTTTCCCAGAAGCAGGCCGACTACATCGGAGTGAAACCCGAAGGCCCCTTCAAGCCGGACCACTACCGCTATTAGCCGACCCAGTCCCCGGCCAAATTCCTCTGCGTTCGCCGGCAAATGCCGGCTCCGCAGAGGTCTGCGCCAACGGGGCTTTTTCGGGTTCCACCCGGAGGAGGGCCGGGTTTGAAGGGCGGCTTCTTTACGGACCCGCCCCTGCCTCCGGCGGCGGCTTTGCCGTGTTTTTGCGGCCGCGTGGGAACGCAGGAATAACACCAATACCCGTTGCCAAGCGGGGCCTTCTCAAAAACCCGCGCATTTTTGCTTGACAGCCCCCCGCGAGCCTGTTATTGGTCGCCGAATCCCGGCACAAGCCTGCGAGGGGAACCACTATGGTCGGCGCTTATTATTTCGGGTTTCGCTATTTTGGGTACTTTCGCTTTAGAAAGTCTGCCCGCGGGGGAGCCTGAGCAGGCAAGGACGTAAGTCGCGGCAAGGCCACCATGGGCAGACGGTAAAGAGCCCATGGTTTTTTATTTTTCGGCCGTGGGCTAAAAAAGCCCGCGGCTTTTTTTGTTCGCCTCCGGGCTGGGCGTGCGCCGGAAAGAAAGGAGAAGAGGGGATGATTTTCAACATGGAGTTCGAGACCCTGCCCAGGGAAGCCCTGGAGGCGATCCAGCTCCGGCGGCTTTCGGCGAACCTGGAGAGGGTGTACGCCACGGTGCCCTTCTATCGGAAGAAGTTCGACGAGGCGGGATTCAAGCCCGGGGACCTGAAGTCTTTGGAAGACCTGTCCAAGCTGCCCTTCACCACCAAGCAGGATTTGAGGGACAATTACCCCTTTGGCATGTTCGCCGTGCCCATGGACAACGTGGTTCGCATCCACGCCTCTTCCGGCACCACCGGCCAGCCCACGGTCGTGGGCTACACCGCCAGGGACGTGCAAAACTGGGCCGAACTCATGGCGCGCAGCCTGGCCGCGGGCGGCGCCAGCCGGGGCGACATCATCCACAACGCCTACGGCTACGGGCTTTTCACCGGCGGCCTGGGCATACACTACGGCGCGGAGCGCCTGGGAGCCTCGGTCATCCCCATCTCCGGCGGAAACACCCGCCGTCAGGTCATGATCATGCGGGACTTCGGCCCCACCATTTTGACCTGCACGCCGTCCTACGCCCTGCATCTGGCCGAGGCGGCCCAGGAAATGGGCGTGGACTTCGCCAACCTGAAATTCAAGTCCGGCATCTTCGGCGCGGAGCCCTGGTCCGAAACCATGCGCGTGGAGATCGAAAAGAAGCTGCATCTCTCCGCCGTGGATATCTACGGGCTTTCCGAGGTCATGGGCCCGGGCGTGGCCATCGAATGCATCGAGGCCAAGAAGGGCCTGCACATCATGGAGGACCACTTCCTGCCCGAGATCATCGATCCGGACACGGGCGAACCCAAACCCCCCGGCGAGACCGGCGAGCTGGTGTTCACCAGCCTCACCAAGGAGGCCTTCCCCGTCATCCGCTACCGCACGCGGGATATCAGCTCGCTAAACTACGCCCCGTGCTCCTGCGGCAGGACCTTCTGCCGCATGGCGCGGGTCTCCGGCCGCACGGACGACATGCTCATCATCCGGGGGGTGAATGTGTTCCCCTCCCAGATCGAGTCCGTGCTCATGGAGATGAGCGAGGTGGAGCCTCACTACCAGTTGGTGGTGGACCGGGAAGGCAACCTGGATACCCTCACCGTCATGGTGGAGGTGGGCGAAGGAGCGTTCTCCGACGAGGTCAAGGACCTGTTGTCCCTGGAAGCCAAGATCACCAAGAACATCAAGGAGACGCTGGGGGTTTCCACCAAGGTGAAGTTGGTGGAGCCCAAGACCATCGCCCGGAGCGAAGGCAAGGCCCAGAGGGTGATCGACAACCGGAAGATATAACGGATTGCGGCTGGCCCGGCGGCCGACAGCCCCGGGCGCGAGGAGGCGCCATGCACGCGGAACAAATCTCCGTTTTTCTGGAAAACAAGGAGGGAAGGCTCGCAGAAGTGACCCGGGTGCTGGCCGAGGGCGGGGTGAACATCCGGGCCCTTTCCCTGGCCGACACGTCGGATTTCGGCATCTTAAGGCTCATCGTGGATGACAACGAGAAGGCGGAAAGCATCCTCAAGGACGCGGGCTTCACCGTGCGCAAGACCCGTGTGGTGGCCGTGGAGGTTTCCGACCGGCCCGGCGGCCTGCACGAGATCCTGGATTTTCTCCAGAAAAACGGCATCAACGTGGAATACATGTACGCCTTTGTCCGCCAAAAGGAGGACAACGCGGTCATGATCTTCCGTTTCGACAATACGGACCAGGCGGTGAACGCCCTGACCGGAAAAGGGTTTTCGGTCATACGGGGCGAGGAACTCTATACCATGTGATTCCGGATCGACCGGAAACCGGAAAAAGGAGGCACCATGCAAGAAGCAGGATCAAAAACGATCGTCGCTGGATTGCTCTTGGCCCTTCTCGCCTTGGGCCTGGTACTCGTGCCCGTGGCGGCCGCCGAGGACACCATCAAGATAGGCGGTATCTTCGCGGTAACAGGGCGGGCGTCCTTTCTGGGCGATCCGGAGAAAAAGAGCATGGAACTTTTCGCCGAGATGGTCAACGCAGCCGGCGGGATCGACGGCATGAAGGTGGAGACGGTGATCTACGACACCGAGGCCGACCCCACCAAGGCCGTGTCCTTTGCCAACCGGCTCATCAACCAGGACAAGGTGGTCGCCATCGTGGGGCCCTCCACCACCCCCACCTCCATGGCGGTCATCCCCATCGTGGAAAAGGCGAAGATCCCCTTCATCTCCTGCGCGGCGGGCAATAAGATCACCAACCCGGTGAAGCCCTACGTGTTCAAGACCGCCCAGAGCGACGTGCTGGCCGTGAAGAGCATCTACGTGTACATGGAGAAGCACGGCATCAAGAAAGTGGGGATTCTGTGCGTGGACAACGGGTTCGGCCAGAGCGGCCGGGAGCAGCTGAAGGAGCAGGCTTCCGCCCACGGTATTACCGTGGTGGCGGACGAAACCTTCGGGGCCAAGGACACGGACATGGTCTCCCAACTCACCAAGATCCGGGGGGCCAAACCCGACGCCATCATCTGCTGGGGGACCAACCCCGGGCCGGCCATCGTGGCCAAGAACGCCCAGGTCATGAAGATCGGCATCCCCCTGTACATGAGCCACGGCGTGGCCTCGCCCAAGTTCATCGAGCTTGCCGGTGACGCGGCCGAGGGCATTATCCTGCCCGCGGGCCCCATAGCGGTGGCCGACCTTCTGCCGGAAGGCAATCCCCAGAAGCCCGTGCTCTTGGACTATATCAAGCGTTTCAACGAAAAATACGGCTCCGGCGTTTCCGGTTTCGGCGGCTACGCCTGGGACGGCATGAAGATCCTGGATCGGGCCATCCCCGGAACCGGCCAGGACAAGAAGAAGATCCGCGACAACATCGAGAACATCAAGGGCCTGGTGGGCGTTTCCGGCACGTTCAACTTCTCTCCCGAGGAGCACAACGGCCTGGGCGACGACTCCTTTGTCATGGTCCGCATCCAAAACGGGACCTGGGCCCTGGTGGACTGATCCAAGCCTTCCCGGAGCAAAAACCTCCGGGACAAGGGTTTTGGCATTGACGCGCAAGCCCCGCCGGGGTATCCCGGCGGGGCTCTTTCCATGAGGCGGCAGGCGCGGGCGGACCATGCAGGAATTTCTCCAATACCTGTTCTCAGGAATCACCAACGGCGCAATCTACGCAGTCATCGCCCTGGGGTTTTCCACCCTCTATTCGGCGACGGACCTCATCAACTTCGCCCAGGGCGAATTCGTGATGCTGGGGGCGCTGTTGCTGATGACCCTGTGGACACAGGTTTCCATGCCCCTGTGGGCCGCGTTTCCCCTGGCCGTACTTTTGGTGGCCGCGGTCGGCATGGTGTTCGACCGGGTGGCTATCAAGACGGTGAAAAAGCCCAGCCCCATCCTGTTGGTGCTCATCACCGTGGGCGCGTCCATTTTGTTCCGCGGCGGGGCCATGCTTCTGTGGGGAAAACACTCCTACAGCGTGCCCGCGTTTTCCTCCATCTCCGCCGTCGAGATCGGCGGGGCGTACTTGTTTCCCCAGAGCCTGTGGATTTTGGGGGTGGTGCTCGTCCTGGTGGCGGGGCTGAACCTGTTCTACCACCGCACCTTGACGGGCAAGGCCATGCAGGCCGTGGCCATCAACAAGCAGGCCGCGGAGCTTCTGGGCGTGGCCTCCAGGAAAATGACCCTTCTGGCCTGGGGCCTGGCCGCCGGGCTGGGGGCCGTGGCCGGGGTCATCATCTCGCCCATCACCATGTCCGCCTACGACATGGGCACCATGCTGGGCTTGAAGGGCTTCTGCGCGGCCATGCTGGGCGGGCTGGGGAACTTCTGGGGGGCGGTCGTCGGCGGCGTGCTTTTGGGCCTCACCGAGGCCATGGGCGTGGGGTACGTGTCCTCCAGCCTGAAGGACGCCATCGCCTTTTTACTCCTTCTGCTGATCCTGTACGCCAAGCCCACGGGCATTTTGGGCAAGGCGTCCAGCCATCGGTTCTAACCCGGATAAGGGACGGGAAGCCGTGGCATTGGCCGACAAGAAAGAACGATCCGGCTCCCCGGGTCAAGAACCGCCTGAACCGGTCCCGGCAGGCGCCACGCCGCGCCGGGCGGGGCTGGGGCAAAGGCTTCTTCCCTATGCCGGATACCTGGTGGTGACCGCGGGGCTTTGCGCCTACGGCCTGTGGGCGGACAACTACTATTACACCCAGCTTCTCACCTTCATCGGCATCCACACCCTTCTGGCCGTGGGCCTGAACATGGTCATGGGCTACGCCGGGCAGATCTCCCTGGGCCACGCCGCGTTCTTCGGGCTGGGCGCCTACACCACGGGGGCGCTTACCGTGCACCTTTCCTGGCCGCCCTTGGCCGCGCTTCCCGCGGCCCTGGCCGTGCCCGCGCTGGTGGCCTTCATCGTCGGCATGCCCACCCTGAAGCTCCACGGCTATTACCTGGGCATGGGCACCCTGGGGTTCGGCATGATCATCCACATCCTGTTCCGGGAATGGACGGCCTTAACCGGCGGCCCCAACGGGCTGGTGGGCATCCCGGTGCTCTCCGCCGGGCCGGTTTCCCTGGCCGGTGGAAAGACTTACTTGTTCTTGGTGTGGGGCGCGGTGCTCCTTTCCTTTGGCATGTGCTCCCGCATCGTGCATTCCCGGGTGGGCAGGGCGCTTTCCGCCATCCATTTTTCCGAGCAGGCCGCGGCGGCCGTGGGCGTGGACACCATGCGGGCCAAGCTGGAGGTGTTCGTGTTCTCCGCGGCCCTGGCCGCCCTGGCCGGGTTTTTGTACGCCCACATGGTCACCTTCATCTCCCCCAGCTCCTTCAGCTTCCTGGTGTCCATCCGCATCGTGGCCATGGTGGTCATCGGCGGCATGGCCAGCATCTGGGGCTCTTTGTTCGGGGCGGGGCTGTTGACCCTTTTGCCCGAATGGCTGCACGTGTTTTCCGAATACGAGGTCATGATCTACGGCCTGGTATTGGTGGTGGTGATGATCTTCTTCCCCCAGGGGCTCACCCGGGGCGTTCTGGATGCCTATGAGCGCGCAAGGCGAAGAAAAACCGGCGCCGGTCCTTCAGCTTGAGGGTGTGAGCAAATCCTTTGGCGGTGTGCGCGCGGCGCGGGACGTCTCCTTTTCCGTGGCCCCGGGGCACATCCATGCCGTGATCGGTCCAAACGGTGCGGGCAAGACCACCTTGTTCAACATCATCACCGGGGTCTACGCGCCGGATTCGGGCAGGATACGGTTCGAGGGCGCGGACGTGGGCGGCCGGCCCGTGCACCGGCGGGTGGCCATGGGCATCGCCCGCACGTTCCAGAACGTGGAGCTTTTCTCCGGCATGAGCGTGCTGGAAAACGTGATGGTGGGGCTGCATGTGCGAACCCGTTGCGGGTTTCTGGGCGCCATTGCCCGGCCGCCGTGGGTGAAGCGCGAGGAGAAGCTGGCCAGGGAAACCGCCCTGGACTGGCTGCGCTTCGTGGGCATGGAAAAGGTGGCCGAAACCCCGGCCGGGGACCTGCCCTTCGGGTGGCAGCGGCTGGTGGAAATCGCCCGGTCCCTGGCCTCGCGGCCAAGGCTGTTGTTGCTGGACGAGCCCGCCGCCGGGCTGAACGCAAGGGAGACCCGCGACCTGGGTGCGCTGCTCAAGAGGATCCGCGCCCAGGGCGTCACCCTGCTTCTCGTGGAGCACGACATGAGCCTGACCATGGAGATATCCGACCGCATCATGGTCCTGGACCAGGGGGTAAAAATCGCCGAGGGCACCCCCCGCGAGGTGCAGGCGGACAAAAAGGTGCTGTCCGCCTACCTGGGCGGATAAGGATCAGAAGGCCTTCTATGGCATGCTGGAAATACGTAACCTGAAATGCTATTACGGCAGGATCCGGGCCCTTTCCGGGGTTTCCCTGTCCGTGGATCAGGGCGAGGTGGTTTCGCTCATCGGGGCCAACGGCTCGGGCAAGAGCACGCTTTTGACGGCCATCTCCGGGCTTTTGCCCGGCTGGCGGGGCGAACTTCTGTTCGAGGGCGAATCCCTGGCCGGCCTGCCTCCCCAGGAGGTGGTGGCCCGGGGAATCAGCATGGTGCCCGAGGGCAGGCTCATCTTCGGAGCCCTTTCCGTGATGGACAACCTGCGCTTGGGGGCGTATTTGCGCATCCGCAAGCGGGACCACTTCGGCGTGCGCCAGGACCTGGACAAGGTGCTTTCCATTTTTCCCGTGCTCAAAGAGCGGGCGGGGCAGGACGCGGGCACCCTTTCCGGCGGGGAACAGCAGATGCTGGCCATCGGCAGGGCGCTCATGGCAAAGCCCCGGCTCCTTCTTCTGGACGAGCCGTCCATGGGCTTGGCCCCCAAGGTGGTGAAGCAGATTTTTTCCACCCTGTCCATGCTGCGGGACGAGGGCCTGACCATCCTGGTGGTGGAGCAGAACGCCCAGGCGGCTCTGGCCGTGGCGGACCGGGGGTACGTTCTGGAAACGGGCAGGATGGTGTTGACCGGCAGGGCGGCGGACCTCCTGGAGGACGAGGAGGTGAAAAGAGCCTACCTGGGCAAGGACTACGCCCAGTTCACGGAGGGAAGGGCATAGATGGCGGACCACGAGCCCATGGACGCACAAAGGCTTGACCCGGCCAAAAGGGCCCAGCGGCAGCTGGAACTCCTCCAGGCCACCTTGAACCGGGTCCACCGGGCGGTTCCTTTTTACAAGGACCGGTTTATGGAAAACCGGACCGAGCCCGGGGAAGTGGAGTCGCTCAAGGACATCGCCAAGCTGCCCTTCACCTTCCGGTCCCACCTGGCGGACCATTATCCCTACGGGCTTTTCGCCGTGCCGCTCCGCGACATCGTGCGCATCCACACCGCGCCGGGCCTGGGGGTGCACCCCGTGGTCTCGGGCTACACCCGGCAGGACCTTTCCACCTGGAAGGAGATCGTGCAACGGGGGCTTTCCGCCTCCGGCCTGGCCGCCACGGACATCCTCCAGATCTGCCTGGACCCGGGTCTGGCCAACTGGGGCCGCGACTACAAGGACGCCGCGGAAGTCTTGGGCGCAAGCGTCATCCCTCTCACCAGCCTGTCCCTGGAAAAGCAGCAGATGGTCCTTTCGGACTACAAGACCTCTGTTTTGGTCACCACGCCCACGTTTGCCGCCCAGCTCGCCGCGGGCCTTTCGTCCTCCGGTATCCATCCCAACGAACTGGCCCTAAGGTCCCTCATCCTGGTGGGCGAGCCCCTTTCCCGGGATGCGCGGACCAGCCTGGAGGAGACCTTCGGGCTTACGGCATGGTCCCAGTACGGGCTCTCCGACGTGCCGGGCCCGGCCGTGGCTTTTGAGTGCGAAGAGCACGAGGGCATGCACGTGAACGAGGACCACTTCCTCCCCGAGATCGTGGACCCCCGGACCAGGGAGCCCGTGGCGGAAGGCGAGGAAGGCGAACTGGTGCTCACCACCCTCACCACCCGCGCCTTTCCCCTCATCCGTTTCGCCACCGGCGACCGGATGCGGTTCATCCAAGAGCCCTGCAAGTGCGGCAGGACCCTGCGCAGGGTCCAGTGGCTGCCGGGCCGCACCGACGACACGGCGGTCATCCGCGGGGTGAAGGTGCACCACGACCAGATCCTGTCCCACGTGGAGCGCGTTTTGGGGTTCGTGCCGGAGCGTTTCAAGTTCCGGGCCGTGCAGGACGAGCGCGCCAGCATGCTGGAGGTCTGGATGGGCGTGGACGACCATCTGTTCTCCGACGAGGTGAAGGTGCTGGAAGGATCCGTGCAGGCGGTTTCCGCGGCCCTTTCCCAGGAGCTGGGCGTGCCGGTTTGCGTCCGCCTCAAGGAAACCTCCCAGATGAACGGCAGGGCGGGATGGGTGTAGAAAGAAGGGAGTAGCCATGCATGCGGAACAGATATCTGTTTTCCTGGAGAACAAGGCCGGCCGGCTGGCCGAGGTGGGGCGCATCCTGGCGGACGCGTCCATCAACATCCGGGCCCTTTCCCTGGCCGACACATCGGACTTCGGGGTCTTGAGGCTCATCGTGGACCAGCCGGAGACCGCCAGGCAGGTGCTCAAGGACAACGGGTTCACCGTGCGCCGCACCGAGGTGGTGGCCGTGGAGGTCGAGGACCGCCCCGGCGGCCTGCTGAAGATACTGGACCTCATGGACAACGCTGGCGTGAACATCGAGTACATGTACGCCTACGCAAACCCCCAGGGCGGCCGCGCCATCATGATCTTCCGTTTTGACCCCATGGACAAGGCCGAGGGGCTGCTGGACAAGGCCGGGATAGGGCGCATGGACCCGCACGATCTTTATTCGCGCTGACCTTCCGCCTTGCAAACCAGGAAAAAAGATGGCAGAAGAATTGGGATGTTAGCAGGGGGAGCCATGGGCCACACGAACGACACAAACAGGCCGGAAAGAAGGCGCCACCGCCGGTTTGCCGCGCCGGAAGGGAATTTCGCCGCCTTGCGCAGCATGCCGGAAAAGGTTGGGCCCATCATAAACGTGAGCCTAAGCGGGCTTGCCTTCGACTACGTGGTGGATGCCTGTTCGTGCCAGCCGGCTGGAGATTTCGTGGGGGAAATCGACATCTATTCCCAGGACCGGCGGTTCGCGTTGCGCGGCCTTCCCTGCTGCATCGTCCGGGACGGGAAAAAGACCGACGAGCAATCCTGTTTTTCCTCGACCATAGACATCCGGCGATGCGCGGTGCGGTTCAAGCCGCTGGAAGGAAAAGAGGCCCAGGCGCTTCAAGAATTCCTTTCCCGTTGCGAGGAGGTCGCCGCCGCCGGCGCGGCCGCCGGGTGAAAGGCCTCCTTACGCAGGCATTTTCCTGCCCGAAAGCAGTAGGTTCATGGCCAGAGTCGAGCGGAGAAGCTGTCCGCGCCACAAGCCGCCGGCAGCAGCAGCGGTGCTAGCCGTGCGCCCGGACTACAACCTCATGGGCAGCATCCGCGACATCTGCAAGGATGGGCTGCAGTTCCAGTACCTTGCCGAGCCCGAGGCCCCGCCGTTCCACAAGCCGGGCAGCAAGGTGGAGGTGGATATCTTCCTTCCAGGGGAGAGCTTTTACATCCTGGGCGTGCCCTGCAGCGTGATCCACGACCAGCAAGACGCCAAGGCCACCGTGTCCGGGCGAAAGATCCTGCGGTATTGCGGCCTTAAATTCGGTACGCTCAACGAGGAACACAAGCACCTGCTCGGCCTTTTGGTCGAGCGTTCCTCCCGGATCCATGCGCCGGACGCACCCTCCAGCGAAGAATAACCTGCCAGCGGAGAACCCCGGTGAAAACAGCGTTCAAAAAGAACATCCTGTGCATTGGGGCGGGTTATGTGGGCGGCCCCACCATGGCCACGATCGCGGCCAAGTGCCCGGATTTTTGCGTGAACGTGGTGGATATCAACCATGACCGCATCGCCCGGTGGAACTCCGATTCCCTTCCCATCTACGAGCCCGGGCTCTGGGAGGCGGTATCCAGGTGCCGGGGCAGGAACCTGTTCTTTTCCACAAACATCGAGGAGGGCATCCGCCGGGCGGACATCATTTTTGTGAGCGTGAACACGCCCACCAAAACCTTTGGCGAGGGCGCGGGCTTTACCGCGGACCTCCAATACTGGGAAAAGACGGCCAGGAAGATCCTGGAGTGCGCCGAGGATGGAAAGATCATCGTGGAAAAGAGCACCGTGCCCGTGCGCACGGCCCAGGCCATGGAACGCATCCTCTCGGGAAACCCCAACGGCGTGCGCCACGAGGTGCTCTCCAACCCGGAGTTTTTGTCCGAGGGCACGGCCATGGCCGACCTGGAAAACCCGGACCGCGTACTCATCGGCTTTCGGGAAACCAAAACCGGCCGGGAAGCGGCAAAAGAGCTGGTGGACCTCTACGCAAGGTGGGTGCCAAAAGAGCGCATCTTGACCTCCAACGTGTGGTCCTCGGAGCTTTCCAAGCTTACCGCCAACGCGTTTTTGGCCCAGCGCATCTCTTCCATCAACGCCATTTCCGCCCTGTGCGAAAAAACCGGGGCGGACGTGGAGCAGGTCTCCCGGGCCGTGGGAATGGACCACCGCATTGGCGACAGATTTTTGCAGGCTTCCGTGGGCTTCGGCGGATCGTGTTTCAAGAAGGATATCTTGAACCTGGTGTACCTTTGCGAAACTTACGGCCTGACCGAGGTGGCGGATTACTGGACCAGGGTGGTGGACATCAACGAGTTCCAGAAAAAGCGGTTCGTGCTGAACATG
>JAFDHW010000434.1 GCA_019308705.1 Deltaproteobacteria bacterium | reverse complement strand
TTCCGCTCCACGGCTGATCCAGCCCAGCACCCGGCGGATGATCCCGGGCTTTTTGCCTTGTTCGGTCATTGGGTCCTGCTCCTGTCTGTCGGCTTGTTTTCCATCAGCGATCCCGTCAAAGGAGCTTCACGCCCGGTTGCATGGATTTCCGCTTTCCCAGGAATGGCATGAGACCCTTCCGCGTTCCCGCGACAGCCGAAGGCCGCCCGACGCCGCCATGGCGAACTACCCGCGAATCAAGCCCATTCGATCTGGGGTTCTTCGTTCTTTCTTTCCATGATCTCGCCCACCAAAAAGGGCGTCTCTCCCATGCCGGAGAGCATTTCCATGGCGTCCTCCACCGCGGAATCCGGCACGATGACCACCATGCCCAGGCCGTTGTTGAAGGTGCGCATCATCTCCAGTTCCTCCACGTTCCCGGCTTCCTGGAGAAAGGGGAAGATGGGCGGCCGGTCCCAGGATTCCTTCTGGATCACGGCCTTGCAGGACTGGGGCATGGCGCGGGGAATGTTCTCCAGGATGCCGCCGCCGGTGATGTTGGCCATGCCGTGCACCGGCACGCGCTTGATCAGGGCCCGGATGGTCTCGGAGTAGATCCTGGTGGGCTCGAGCAGACATTCGCCCAGGGTCTGGCCCAGGTCCTCCACGTAGGAGTCCAGCGAAAGCTTCCGGCGCTTGTAGCAGATTTCGCGCACCAGGGTATATCCGTTGGAGTGCAGGCCCGACGAGCCAATACCGATGATCTGGTTGCCCACGCCCACCACGGAGCCGTCGATGATCTCCGTGTTCTCCACGATGCCCACGGCGAACCCGGCCATGTCGTATTCGCCTTTTCCGTACATGCCGGGCATCTCCGCGGTTTCGCCGCCGATGAGGGCGCAGTTGGCTTGGCGGCAGCCCTCGCCGATGCCCGAAACCAGGCTCACGGCAACGTCCTCGTCCAGCTTGCCCATGGCCAGGTAGTCCAGGAAAAACAGGGGCCGCGCCCCCTGCATGGCGATGTCGTTCACGGACATGGCCACCAGGTCGATGCCCAACGTGTCGTGCTTGCCGGCCATGACGGCGATCTTGATCTTGGTGCCCACCCCGTCGGTGGAGCACACCAGGACCGGGCGCTCGTACGGGGTGGCGTTCAAGGAAAACAGGCCCCCGAACCCGCCGATGTCGCCGATGACGCCGGTGCGCGGCGTCTCCTTGGCGATCTTCTTGATGCGTTCCACCAGCCGGGAGGCCCTGTCTATGTCCACGCCGGACTTGGCGTAGGTGAGCGGTTTGCGCTTGGCCATGGTACGATTGCTCCGCCGACGCGCATGCAAGCTGCGCGGTGGTTCCGGCAAAATCCCGGGAAACCCTTTTTCCCGGGTGTTTCGGGCAAGCTGTTAGGGTAAAAGGGGGACCGCCAAATGTCAAAAGGATTTTTTTTGACACCCCGGGGCCGCTGGTGTACAAAATGCAGGGGCCAAGGGGGTTTCCGGCCGCGGCCACGGCGCCGGACGGATGGGAAAAAGATGCTTGGCTTGCCGTTTTACCGCCCCCTTGCAAACCCGGAACTCATAAACCACATTCACAATCCAGGGCCGAAACGCGGAGGAATCCTCCGCCGAACCCGGGCCCCCCGGGTTCCATTTTTTTCGGCCTGCCAGGAGCACCATGAAAGAATTCGCGCGCCTGGACCGGCTGCCCCCCTACGTGTTCGCCCAGGCGAACAAGATCAAGATGGAAGCGCGGCGGGCCGGAGAGGACATCATCGACCTGGGCATGGGAAATCCGGACCTGCCCACCCCGCCCCACATCGTGGAAAAATTGATAGAGGCGGCGCAAAAGCCCCACAACCACCGCTATTCCGCGTCCATGGGCATCCGCAAGCTGAGGATGGCCATTTCCGGCTGGTACAAGCGGCGCTATAACGTGGACATCGACCCCGNNGCCATCGTCACCATCGGGGTCAAGGAGGGCATGAGCCACCTGGTCCTGGTGACCATCCGCCCGGGGGACGTGGTCCTGGCTCCCACGCCCACCTACCCCATCCACCCCTACTCGGCCATTATCGCCGGCGGGGACGTCCGCGGCATCCCCCTGGTGCAGGGAAGGGACTTCTTCGAAGACCTGGTCAACGCCGTGCGCCAGTCCTGGCCCAAGCCCAAGCTCATGATCCTGTCCTTTCCCCACAACCCCACCACCGTGGTGGTGGACGCGGAGTTCTTCCAGAAGGTGGTGGATTTCGCCCGGGAACACGACATCATGGTGATCCACGACTTCGCCTACGCGGACCTCGTGTTCGACGGGTACCAGGCCCCCAGCTTGCTCCAGGCCAAGGGCGCAAAGGACGTGGGCGTGGAGTTCTTCTCCATGTCCAAATCCTACTCCATGGCCGGATGGCGGGTGGGCTTCTGCGTGGGCAACGCGGAGATCATCGCCGCCCTGCGCCGCATCAAGAGCTACCTGGACTACGGCATCTTCCAGCCCATCCAGATCGCCGCCATCATCGCGTTAAACGAGAACCAGGACTGCGTCGCCAGGATACGCGACACCTACAAGGAACGCCGCGACGCGCTCATCACCGGGCTTTCCCGCGCCGGATGGGAAATCCCCCCACCCAAGGGCACCATGTTCGTGTGGGCACGCATCCCGGACCAGTACCAGCACCTGGGCTCCGTGGAGTTCTCCAAGATGCTCATCAAGGAGGCCAAGGTGGCCGTGGCCCCGGGCCTGGGGTTCGGAGAATACGGGGACGAGTATGTACGCTTCGCCCTCATCGAGAACAAGCTCAGGACCCAGCAGGCCGTGCGCGGCATCCGCCAGATCCTATAGCCGGAAAGGAGAGGCGAACCTTGGACGAATCCGACATGGACCGGATAGGCGTGGGGCTTTTGGGCTGCGGCACGGTAGGCACCGGGGTGGCGAAAATCCTGGCCGAGAACCGGGAGATCCTCCAAAGCCGCCTGGGCGCGGACCTTTACCTGGCCGCGGCCTGCGACAAGGAGCCCGCACGGGAAAAGGAGATTCCCTTGCCCCGGGGCCGGTTTTTCACGGACGCCGAGGAGTTGCTAAACGACCCGGACATCTCCGTGGTGGTGGAGCTCATCGGCGGCATCGAGCCGGCCAAGACCTTCATCACCCAGGCCCTTGCCGCCGGAAAATCCGTGGTCACGGCCAACAAGGCGCTCCTGGCGCACCACGGCGGCGAAATTGCGGCCGCCGCCCAAAAGGGCGGGGGCGACCTTCTGTTCGAGGCCGCCGTGGGCGGGGTCATGCCCGTGATCAAGACCCTGCGGGAGTCCTTGGCCGGAAACCGCATCCTGTCCATGTACGGCATTTTAAACGGCACCTGCAACTACATCCTGTCCAAGATCACCTTCGAGGGCAAAACCTTTGACCAGGCGCTTTCCGAGGCCCAGGCCGCGGGCTATGCCGAGGCGGACCCCGGCCTGGACGTGGACGGCATGGACACGGCCCACAAGCTGGCCATCACGGCGTCCTTGGCCTGGGGCACGCCCGTGGACCTCGACCACATCTACGTGGAGGGCATCCGCCGCATCACGCCCTTAGACATCCGCATGGCCGGGGAGTTCGGCTACCGGGTCAAGCTCCTGGCCATCGCCAAGAGGCGCCGAAACAGCATCGAGTGCCGGGTCCATCCCACCATGGTGCCCATGGACAACCTTTTGTCCTCGGTGAACGGCGCCATGAACGCCTTCATGATCCACGGCGACGCGGCTGGCGAAATCGTGCTCTACGGCCAGGGCGCGGGCAGGATGCCCACGGGTTCCGCCGTGGTGAGCGACCTCGTGGACGTGGCCAGGAACCGCCTGTGCCGCGGCGCGGGCTGCCGGGTGCCCATCCTCTCCACCACGCCGGAACAGATGCGCCGCCTGCCCGTTCTGCCGATTTCGGACATCGTCACCCGCTACTACGTGCGGTTCTCCGCCGCGGACCGGCCCGGCGTGCTGTCCAAGCTCTCGGGCATCCTGGGCGCCCACGACATCAGCATCTCGTCCGTGCACCAGAAGGGCCGCCGCGCCACCGGGCCCGTGTCCATCGTCATGCTCACCCACGAGGCCCCTGAGTCCGGCATGCAACAGGCCCTGGAACAGATCGCCGGCCTGGACGTCATCACCGACAAACCCATGCTCATCCGCATCGAGGACGACAACGCCCAGGAGGAATAGGCAGGGAAGATTTTTTGCGGGGGAACCCTGTTTTCCACCACCGGACTCCGGCCGGGCGGGGACCCCGGGGAAAGCGGTAGAATCCTTACTAACCCGAATTATTCATGAAAAATTTCACCGAATAAAATATTTATATGGATTTAAACAGGTTAAGTGCCAATTGAAGGGTCCTTGAAAAATGCACGCTGTTTATGTGAGGAATGCTGACATCGGCGAAATTTTTCACCCTTCCGGCGAGCCCGATTCACGCGATAGCT
>JAFDHW010000433.1 GCA_019308705.1 Deltaproteobacteria bacterium | reverse complement strand
CAGCATTCCTCAAATAAACAGCGTGCATTTTTCAAGGACCCTTCAATTGGCACTTAACCTGTTTAAATCCGTATAAATATTTTATTCGGCGAAATTTTTCATGAATAATTCGGGCTAAGAAAACCCCTTCGGCGAGCCGCGCCCCTCAAGACGCCTGGGCGATTTTGCCTCCTGCCGTTTCCGGAGCATACTCCGGGATCATCCGTTTCAACAACCGGCGGATTCCCCGGCCATCGCCCTGCTTGGCCAGGGCCTTTAAGTCTTCCAGGTTCTTTTCCAAAAGCTGGATGTCCCCGGCGGTTCCCGTGCTTAAGACCATGATGTCCTGGTGGGAGGTGGGGGTGCATTCCTCGCCTTCGGCGATGAGTTCCTCGTAGAGTTTCTCCCCGGGCCTCAGCCCGATGAACTTGATTTCGATGTCCTTGCCCGGGGTCAGGCCGTGGAGGGAAATGACGTCCTTGGCCATGTCCAGGATGCGGATGGGGGTGCCCATCTTGAGCACGAAGATTTCGCCGCCCATGCCCAGGGCCCCGGCCTGGAGGATCAGGCTGCACGCCTCGGGAATGGTCATGAAGTAGCGGGTCACCTCCGGGTGGGTGACCGTGACCGGCCCTCCGCGCTCGATCTGGGACGTGAACAGGGGCACCACGCTCCCCGCGCTGCCCACCACGTTGCCGAAGCGCACCGCCATGAACCGGGTGCTGCTCTTCCTCGCGTAGGACTGGGTGATGAGTTCGGCCACGCGCTTGGAGGCGCCCATGACGTTGGCGGGGCGCACCGCCTTGTCCGTCGAAACCAGGACGAACCGCTCCGCCTTGTGGCGGTGGCAGGCCTGAATCAGGTTCAGGGTGCCCTGGATGTTGTTGAACACCGCCTCCCAGGGATGGAGTTCCATCATGGGAACGTGCTTGTAGGCCGCCGCGTGAAATACCACCTCCGGCGCGTGTTCCTCGAACAGGCGCTCCATGAGTTCCCTGTTCTGGACCGGGCCCAGCACGGGCTGGATGTCTATGCCCGGGAACCGGGACTTGAGCAAAAGGTCCATATCGTAGAGGCCGGATTCGTTCTTGTCCAGCACGATGAGCTTCTTGGGGTGAAAGCCACCGATCTGGCGGCAGAGCTCGCTTCCGATGGACCCGGAACCGCCCGTGACCAGGACCCTGCAACCGGTGATGTACTTGCCGATGCTGCGGATTTCGAGCTGCACGGGCTGCCTGCCCAGAAGGTCCTCGTAGCGTACCGGGCGCACCGAGGACACGGACACCCGGCCTTCCAAAACCTCCCATAGGCCGGGAACCGTGCGGAAGGGGATGCCGGTTTCCTCGCAGGCCTTGACAATGCCCCGCATGCCCTTGGCGGAAACCGTTGAAATAGCGATGACGATTTCCTCCACCTGGGCCCTGTGGGCGATGTCCGACAACCGGCTGAGGCTTCCCAGCACGGGCACACCGTGGATCTTGCGCCCAAGTTTTTGGGGGTCGTCGTCGATGAGTCCCGCGATCTGGTAGGGCAGTTCGGCGTTTTCCTGGATCTCCCGCACCAGCTTTTCCCCCATGCTGCCGGCCCCGATGATGAGCACCCGCTTGGGGGGGAACGTGGTGTCCCTGGCCTTGGCGGTCAGCTTTTCATTCACTTCCGTGAAATACATGCGGATGGCGATGCGGTAACCGCCCAGGAAAGCGAAGGTCAGGCCGAAGTCGATGACAAAGACGCCCCGGGAATACCCCTGGAAATGGTATAGGCCCAAAAGCATCAGGGCGAAGAGCACGGAGCCGGTCAGGTTGGCCTTGAACAGGTTGATCAGATCGTGCAGACCCATGTACCGCCACATGCCCCGGTACAGGTCGAAAAAATACAGGGCCGCCAGCTTGGCCGGAACAGCCAGTATGACCCCCCGCAACAACCGGGGAGTTTCTTTTCCCAGGAAAATGCCGTCAAAGCGGATGACGTAGGCAAGGTAGTGGGCCAGGCAGATGAACAAGATGTCCGCCGTCACCATGAGCCAGAGATTCGGCCTCCTGGCCAGCACCTCCAGGACGCCGAAACCGGATTTCCAGCTTTTCCAGGTCATGTGCTCAAAACCCTGTCTCCCTGGAAAGGCGCCAGGGCCAAGCGGGGTGGGGCAATAAAAGCAACGCGGCGCCGGGCCCCCGCCAAAACGGCGGAGCGACCGAACCGGCTGCCGCGGCGGGCTTCAGGGGGAAGCCAGCCAGCCGTTGCGCCGGGACCTCACCTGGGGGGCCATGACTGCAATGGCGGCCAGAAGGGCCAGCATGGCGGCGTTTGCCGGAACGTGCAGGCTGAAATCCGCCATGGAGTGGATCAGTATGGCCGTGATTCCCGACAAGGCCCCAAGAGTCGTGTATCGGACAAGCCTGCTGTGATGCCGGAGTTTTTTCCAGCCCGCCTTGTAGGTGGAGACTGCCAGCCATAGTAGTATGGGCACGAAAAAAATTCCAGTCTCCGCCAAAAAATCGATGTAATCGTTGTGTGCTTCCAGG
>JAFDHW010000432.1 GCA_019308705.1 Deltaproteobacteria bacterium | reverse complement strand
CGAGCCCGATTCACGCGATAGCTGCGTCAGGAGGCGGTCGCGGTACAAAAGTACAGCTTCCCTCCTCCTTCCTTGCTCTCGCGCGAATCGAACGCGTGAATAATCCGGGTTAAGAATATTTTTTTCCGCTATGCGCGTTTCCGGTCAGCCTGAAACCCGTCGGACCTTGTGCACGTCCGGCACCTTGCGGATGGCGCGGAGGACTTTTTCCAGCTCGTTTTTACCCGAAACCTGCACCGTGAAGAAGGCCTCGGCGATCTGGGAGTCGTCGACCATGCGGGTGGACGAGGCCAGGATGTTGGCGTCGCACAGGGAGATGGCGCGGGTGAGGTCCGCCAGAAGGCCCTTCCTGTCCCCGGCCTCCACGTGGAGCTTCACGGGGTAGGTCTGCGTCCCTCCCTCGCCCCATTCCACCTCGATGGCCCGGGCCTCGTCCAGGGCAAGGACGTTGGAGCAGGTCTTGCGGTGCACCGTCACCCCCTGGCCCCGGGTGATGTACCCGATGATGGGGTCGCCGGGCACGGGGTCGCAGCACTTGGCGAACTTCACCAGGATGTCGTCCAGCCCGCGCACCGTCACGCCTTCCGGGGGCGGCGGGGCCGCCGGCGCGGACGCGGCCTCCTCCTGATCCTCGTCCGCCTTTTTCTCCTCCTCCGGTTCCCCCTTGGGAAGCAGCTTCCTCTGCACCTGCAAAGGCGTGATCTTGCCGTAGCCCACCGCGGCCAGAAGGTCGTCGGCGGTTTTGTACCCCAACTCATCCAGGACCCGCTGAAGATCGTCGGATTTCAAAAGCGCGTTCACGCTCATTCTGTGGCGGCGGAAGGTCTTTTCCACCATCTCCCGGCCAAGCGCCAGGGACCGCTCCCTCTCCTCCGTCTTGATCCACTGGCGGATGCGGCTCCTCGCTTTCACCGTCTTCACAAAGGACAGCCAGTCCTTGGAGGGCCGGCGGTTCTTGGAGGTGATGATCTCCACCGAGTCGCCGGTGTGTAAGGGCGTCTTCAAGGGCACCATGCGGCCGTTCACCTTGGCGCCCGCGCAGCGGTTGCCCACCTCCGAGTGGATGGCGTAGGCGAAATCCACGGGCGAGGCCCCCCGTGGGAGGCTGATGACGTCGCCCTGGGGCGTGAACACGTATACTTCGTCGGGAAAAAGTTCGATGCGCACGTTCTTCAGGAACTCCTCCGGGTCCCGCACGCTCTCCTGGTTTTCCACGATGTTCTGGATCCAGGCGAACGCCCGGCGGGTGCGCTCGTCCGCCTGGCGGCCCTCCTTGTAGCTCCAGTGCGCCGCGATGCCCCACTTGGCCACCTCGTCCATCTCCCGGGTGCGGATCTGGATTTCCACCCTCCGGCCGTAGGGTCCGATGACCGTGGTGTGCAGCGATTGGTACATGTTGGGCTTGGGGTTGCCGATGTAGTCCTTGAACTTGCCGGGGATGGGCCGCCACATGGCGTGCACCAGGCCAAGGGCCTCGTAGCACTGGGACACCGTTCCCAGGATCGCCCGAAAGGCGATGACGTCGTATATGTCCTCGAACGCCAGGTTCTGGCGCTGCATCTTGTTCCACACCGAGTAGTGGTGCTTGAACCGGCCCGTGATCTCGCCGGAGAGCCCGGCGCTTGCAAGCTTCTCCTCCAAAAGCTTCCGCACCGTGCGGATGTACTCGTCCTTTTCCTTGGCGCTCTGGGCCAGCAGGTGGTCGATCTCTTTGTACTCGTCCGGAAAGAGGACCTTGAACGCGTGGTCCTCCAGCTCCTTCTTGATCCAGTAGATGCCCAGGCGGCTGGCGATGGGCGCGTAGATGTCCATGGTCTCCCGGGCGATGGCCCGCTGGCGGTCGGGCGTGTGGAACTCGATGGTGCGCATGTTGTGCAGCCGGTCCGCCAGCTTGATGAGCACCACCCTCAAGTCGTCGGCCATGGCCAGGATCATCTTGCGGATGCTCTCGGCCTGACGCTCCTCCCGGGTCTTGAAGGAAAGGGCGGAGATCTTGGTCACCCCGGCCACCAGCCGGGCCAGCTGGGGCCCGAACATGGAGGTGATCTCCTCGTTGGAGGCGTGGGTGTCCTCCACCACGTCGTGCAACAGCCCCGCGGAAATGGACAGCACGTCCAAGTGCATGTCCGCCAGGATGCCGGCCACCTCCAGGGGGTGGGAGAGGTAGGGCTCGCCCGAAAGGCGCACCTGCCCGGCGTGGACCTGCGCGGAATACACGTAGGCCCGGTTGATGAGGTCAAGGTCCGCCTCGGGAAAGTACTCGGCCACCTTGTCCAGAATGTCCTGGATCCGGATCATGCCCGAAGAGCAACCCCCTTGAGGGTGGAAGCTAACTAGTTAATATAATGTCCGATTGTTACACAGCAAGTACGTCCGGCCAGACCGCTTCCCTAGCCCGGATTATTCACGAAGCCTGATTTCCGTGCTGGCAAGGCGAGAGGGGTGAAGGCGTACTTTGGTACGCCGAGCCCCGATAACGCGGCCAGCGCGGAAATCGGGCGAG